>CAYLKS010000136.1:0-4061 GCA_964384205.1 uncultured bacterium
TTTAATGCAGTATTTAAAATTAGCCAGATACGAGCCAGCGATTGCTCAAAAGTTTGAGCATTGTTTGGTAGTTTCAGAAGTAGATAAAAGAAACTTAAAGATGATATCTTCAAATGCTTCGGCAAGTGTAGTTCCAAATGGTGTAGATATAGATTTTTATAAAAAGAATGAAGAAACTAAAATAGAACAAAATAGTTTAGTATTTACCGGGGCAATGAATTGGTTTCCCAATGAAGATGCTATATTGTACTTTTATGATGAAATATGGTCACACATTAAAAAAGAAATTGATAATTTATGTTTATATATAGTTGGTTGTAATCCTTCAAATAAAATAACAAATTTATCAAAACAAGAAAAAAATATTATAGTTACAGGATATGTAGATGATGTCCGTCCTTATATTGCTAAGAGTTCGGTTTACATAGTTCCTCTTAGGATAGGCGGTGGCAGTAGATTAAAGATATTAGAGGCCTTATCTATGGGCAAGGCTGTTGTTTCAACTTCAATTGGCTGTGAAGGTTTAAATGTAACTGATAATGAAAACATATTAATTGCTGATTTTCCTAAAGAATTTGCTAGAAAGACATTAATATTATTGAGAAATAAAGAATTGTGTCAAAAGTTAGGAAATAATGGTAGAAGGTTAGTTGAAAGTTTTTATTCTTGGAAGAATATATATAAAAAATTAGATAAAATTTATGATGGAGCATATAAGAAATAATCTGTATTATTTTTACGTAGTTCTTTTTCTTGCAATTATGTTTGAATTTCAGGACTTATAGTTAACAACGGTATGCAATTAATATTAATAGGTATGCAAATGACATTAAATGCATTAATGAGCTGAATGGTTATATTTAAGATAATATGAAAAATGAGTAATATAAAAAATATCAAAAGATTAATAGAAGGTATACGTCGCTATGGATTATTAAGAACAATTACCGGAATAATTATGGTTCTCAGAATTAAAATATTGAATCCAAATGAGAGTGTTGTTACAACTTTCTCTGATCATATTAGAATATACTACAAATATCCGACACAATTTAGTCCTTCTTTAGTAATTTACAGAGAATTAGTTGAACCAGAATACGAGTTTTTAAGGCATATTCTGAATAAAAATTCAGTGTTTTTTGATGTAGGAGCCGGTATTGGTATGTATTCTATATTTGCAGCCAGATTTGTTAATGGTAATATTCATAGTTTTGAACCAGTTGAAGAAAATATCCAGACTATCAAAATTAATTTAAAAGCTAACTCCTGTAACTCCAAAGTTAAGTTAAATGCGGTAGCTTTGTCCAACAAAGAAGGATTTGGTCGTATGAAGAAGGGCAAGAAATTATTCTTAAGTCGCCTTTATGATGTATCGACCAATTATCACGACAATTCAATAAATGTGACTAAGCTCGATACTTACTGTTCTCGACATAATATTAAACACATAGATATTCTGAAAATTGATGCAGAAGGCCATGAGCCTGAAATAATTGAAGGTGCAGAGAAAATGCTGAATGCAAAAAAAATCAATATAATTATTTTAGAACTCGATCCGAAATTAAAAAAATTTTATATTTTTCTTAAAAATAAAGGATTTGAGCTATTTTGCTATAATTATGAGAAAAATTTTCTTAAGCATGTTTCTCCTATTTCTGAAGAGAGTTTAAGAAGTTCGAGACTTTCATTATTTCATAGCAATATTATATTAATTCAGCATGAAACAATTAAGGAGCTTAGCAAATATTTGGATATTAATTTCTAAATCTATTTTCAATTTTTGCAAGATAGAATACAGCTCTAAAAACAAATTAAAATGTATGAAAAATTAATAAATGTCATATATATAATATAAAAAATTACAGATTATTATAATTAAATAATAATGAAAATATGAAAATTCTTTTTTTAACTTCAAGATTACCTTTTCCTCCAAAAGGAGGAGATAAATTACGTGTTTTTAATTTTATTAAATTTTTATCAAAAAAACACGATATTTATTTAATTTCGTTTATTGAATCTCAAGAAGAAAAAGAACATGTTGAGGAATTGAAGCAATTCTGCAAAGAAGTAGAAACAATATTATTGAAACCTTTAAAGTCATATATAAACTGCATTTTACACTTTTTTTCTAAAAATCCACAGCAGATTTCATATTATCGTGATACCAGGATGTGTTCTAAAATAAAGAATTTTATTAAAAAATATGAAATTGATGCTGTTTATACTCATCTTATCCGCATGGCGCCTTATGCGAAAGATTTAAAGCTTTTTAGAGTTTTAGATTTAACAGACGCAATTTCTTTGAGTCTTAAACGTTCTTTAAAATATAGAAGTCACGTCTTTTATTTATTTTATCTTTTAGAATGGCTAAGAGTCAAAAGATATGAGAAGGAAATTATTCAATGTTTTGATAAATGTCTATTAGTTAGTGATATAGAAAAGAATGCTATTGAAAATGCAAAAAATTTAAGAAACATGGAAATAATACAAAATGGAGTTGATTTTGATAGATTAACACCTTCTGATAAACCCTACGATGATAAAAAGATTTCTTTTGTTGGTAATTTACACAGTTTTCCCAATAGAGATGCAGTTATGTTTTTTTATAATGATATATTGCCTCTAATAAAAAAAGAAATTTCAGATATTAAATTTTATATAATTGGAGTAAATCCACCACCTAGAATATTAGAGTTAAATAATGATAAAAATATTGTTGTCACAGGACCAGTTGAAGATTTAAAATATTATTTAGAAGATTCAGCTTGCTTTGTGTGTCCAATAAGAGCTGGTGCAGGATTACAGAATAAAATTTTGGAAGCTATGTCCTTAGGTTTACCTGTTATTACAACTTCTATTGGTTTTGAGGGCATAAAAGCAAAAGAAGGTAAAGATTTATTAGTTGCAGATAAACCAGAGGACTTTGCTGAGAAGATAATAGAAATTATAAAGGATGAGAATTTAAGAAATGATCTATCTCAGAATGCCAGAGAGTTTATAGTAGAAAGATATAATTGGGAAGATGTAGTTAAAAAATTAGAGGATGTTTTTAGAAAGGCATAGATAGATAATTGAATATTGTCTTTATATTTTTATAATTAGCATAGGTGTTTCTTTTTCAATTAAGATAAGTTAAACACATTAAGAATAGATAATAGTTGCAGTTCACAGCAAATCATATGAATACGACAGACTGGTTTTAAACAGCCGGTTATTTTAGAAGAGGCATTTAAGAAAACCTTAGAATGGTTTAAGGATATTAAATCTAAGTCCTAAATGAGAGATTAAGTTGATTTGAAAAAAATATAATAGGAGAATAAGGGAATAATAAAATGAAAGTGTTAGTAATAAGATACACTGGGTGAACGTGGTGTAGTAGATATATTTATAAATAGGATGCTATCTAATCAAAAACCAATTAGTTACGGAGATAGTAATCAACTAAGAACTTTGTTTATGTTAAGGATGCAGTTAGAGCTAATTTTATCTGTTGAAAAGAGTATGTGGGTGTAGTGAACATTGCCACAGGCATACCAAGTTTCAATAAACGAACTTTTTAAAGGACTGTCAATATTAACCGGCTATAAAGACGATTCTGGATATATGAAGAAAGGGAGGTAATATAAGGAGAAGTTTTTTAAATGCCACAAAGGCCATAGATAAGTTAGGTTGGTTAGCAAAATACAACTTAGAGATGGGACTCCGTGAGGCTATAGAATTTTTTAGAAAAAAACAGCATATACACCAGGTAATTTTTGCTGAAGATGATATGTGCTCCAATTTGGCAAGGATAATATGGAGGCAGTTCCGAAAAAAAGACTATATCCTTCAAATTTCAATTTCTGACTGTTGAGCTATTGCAAAAGAACAACTCCATTACACTAAAAACTTAATAATTTAAACATAATACAAATGACATTAGTAAAATGTAATATACCCAATATCAAATAATATTTTTATTAATCTCCTTTGATTGATTTTTTATAATTTAACCAGGCTTGATAAGGCGTTAAGCCACCTAAAGCCATATGAACTTGATATCTTTTAATCATTAAAAA
>CAYLKS010000137.1:0-4045 GCA_964384205.1 uncultured bacterium
TTGATAAATTAATTGGAACTTGGGAGTGGGTTGGTGAAAATGAAAAAAATACATACATTTTTTATCAAAATCAATCTCTTTTTAGCTCATATATCAATTTAGATACTGGTGAAACTCATAGAGGCTGGGGTGTATTTGAATTTAATCAAAGCAAGCTCTGTATGTCTACCACACATGGGCATAGCGGCAAAACTGAATCATACTGCTATGATTATGTTTTTTCTGAAAATAATAATAGGCTGACCTTATCAGCAACTGGATTAACAACAGTAACATTAATCAAAATTTAGTCTATATACCAAATATTTGGAGGAGTTGTAATGAGAAAAGACACATATGTTCTAGGAATGAGTCTTTTCCTTTTCATTATGATTAATTTATTATGTGGTTGCCTGGAACACGAGAAAAGCATTGACATTAGTGAATATGATCATTTTATTGGAACCTGGAAGGCTCAAGATGGCTCAGAGATTACTTTCTTCCATGGAGGAGAATGTATTTTTTATGGAGGTAAGTACACTTGGGAGTTAAAAAATAATATGTTGATCATTATTATTCCATTCGGAGATGGTGAAAATACTATGGGTTATGGTTATAATTTTTCAGATGATTACAAAACGCTGACCTTAACTGACTCTAACAAAATGTACATTTATTATAAACAATAAATGAAGATAAAGTAACTTCTTTTATCTAAAATATATTATCAGGGATATACAATATATTGCCAGAGATATTAAGCAAATTGTATTAAATTTTTAATTTTGAATATCAATATTTTCATTATGTTGCAGATTTAGGAGGCGCTGATATTCTCCAAAAAAGAAAAAATCTTCTACAAGATAATTAAATAAGGATATCCGGAATAAGCTCTTATGCTAGTACACTAATTATATTCTTATTGGTAATACTGGTTTTTTCAGCATCTGCTGCGTATGTCCAGATGGATACAACTATAACGAGTAAGGTTATCGATCAAACTTCAACTAATTTATCAGTGTCTATCACCAACAATGGTGATGAAACAGCGTATCGTGTTGAAGTTATTCCTTTATATCTAGAAGATTTTTATATGAACAATACTATCGTACTTGATCATTTAGATTCAGGAGAAACTTTTCAAGATATTTTTCCTATATATGTTAATAAAAGCTTGTTACCTGGTATTTATCCTATTGTTATGAAGCTCAAGTTTTATGATCTAGGCAATCACCCTTATTCTATACTTTTTTCACATTTATTAACATACAAAGAAGGTTATGAGTCAAATATTAAGGGAGATATATACCCCGTGGATATAACTGCAAATGGTTCAGGAACATATGCTTTTTATCTCCGAAATCTAGATGATACGCCACATAGTATAAAAATAAAGTTGTACATACTTGATGAGTTTAACAATACTTTTTCTGAACAAATCATCCCATTAGATGCAATTTCAGTGCAGAAAGTAGATTTTCAAATAATCAATCAAGGTGGGCTACCAGGCAGTAGTTATAAGATTTATGCATCATTAGAATACGATGATAATATTCATCACTATTCATCCTTGATAGAAAAAACAATTCCTGTATTTAAGGAAACAGAAAAAACTTTTACTTTGTTGTATATAACATTCCTAATAGGAATATATACTATCTTATTAATTATCTACATCTTGCTTAAGAGAAGGGGGAGATGAGTGAACGTTTCTGTTGTGATACCAACCTTAAATGAAGAAAAAAATCTAGATATCTTGTTAAAAGAGTTGAAAAATTTAAAATTGATTAATGAGATAATAATTATTGATGGGTACTCTACTGATAAAACAGTTCAAGAGGCAAAAAAATTTGGTTGCAAAGTCATATTTGATGATATAGGAAAAGGATCAGCACTTAGAAAAGGCTTAGATGCAGCAAGGGGTGATATCATAATTTGCATGGATGCAGATCTTTCCATGTTGTCAAATGAGATTCATCTCCTTGTGGCAGGTATTAAAGCAGGATACGATATATGTATGGGTTCTCGGTTTATACAAGGTGGCGGCTCAGATGATATGTCACTAATCAGAAAATTTGGTAACAAATTTTTTGTTTTTTTAGTCAATCTGTTATGGCATATGAATTATTCTGATCTCTGCTATGGATATAGATCTCTAAAAAAATCAACTATAAAAAAACTAGATTTGAAAAGCGATGGTTTTGGCATTGAAACTGAGATATCGATTAAAGCTGCAAAAAAAGGTTTAAAGGTTCTTGAAGTCCCAAGTTTTGAAAAAGCTAGAAATTTTGGTAAAGGCAAGCTTAAGACTTTTAATGATGGTTGGAGGATTTTTAAAATAATTGTTACTGAGTTTTTAAAAGATGATTTATATGGTTAAAATTAGAATTATACTACCAACCTACAATGAAAAGGATAATTTAGTTATTTTAATACCAAAACTTTTTGAATTTTTTAATAAAAATAAATTGGATGCGGATATATTGATAATTGATGATAATTCCCCAGATAAAACATCTGATTTTGTTAAAGAAATTGCAAATGATTTTCCAATAAAATTAATTAAAAGAAGAAACAAAAAAGGTTTGGGAACTGCATATGTTTTGGGTTTTAAAGACTCAATCAAAGAAAATATAGATATAATTTTTGAAATGGATGCCGACCTTTCTCATAAACCTCAATATATTTTGGATTTCATCAAAAAAATAAATGAGGGTTATGACCTTGTCCTAGGTGAAAGAAAAAAATTTATTGATTGGGGCTTTATTAGAAAAATTGTTTCACGTGGAGGAAATTTAATAGGTAAATACTTAGCAGGTATAAAAGTAAATGATTTGACAACTGGATATAGAGCATATAGAAAAGAAGTTCTGAACACTATAAACCTAGATAAGATAGAGTCCGATGGATATGCATTTCAATTGGAAATGATATATAAAACATTGGCTAATGGATTCAAAGTTGGTTCGGTACCTATAACTTTTTACGGTCGTAAAAGTGGAAAAAGCAAATTATCAAAAGTTGATATTATAGAATTTTTTATACTTGCATTGAAAATAAGATTGAGGCTGGTAGATGTATAAATTTGTGAGGCTATGCGTTGAAGCCATTACTTCAAATTTTAAAACTTTGAAAGAGCCTTATAAATTAACTTTTGCGATTACTTATAAATGTAATTCCAAATGTAGAACCTGCAAAATATGGCAGAAAAAAATAAAAAATGAACTTAAGATTGATGAAATAAAAAATATTTTTAAAAATATTAACCCTCCATGGGTTAATCTAACTGGCGGGGAACCTTTTATTAGAAGTGATTTGTATGATATTGCAGAAATAATTAGCAAAAAAGATGTTTATCTTTTAAATATAACGACTAATGGGCTTTTAGTTGAAAAAACCATAACAACTCTGAAAAAAATTTTAAAGCTTAAAATTCCAAGAGTAATTATTGTCGTTAGTTTAGATGGGCCGAGAGAAACACATGATAGGATAAGAGGAGTAAAAGGTAATTGGGATAAAGCAGTATATCTTTTTACAAAATTAAAAGAGTTATCATCTAATAATAGATTTCAAACTTATTTTGGATATACAATTTCGCATCATAATGTTGGATTAATAAACAAAACATTAGAAGAAGTCAATAAAAAAATAAAAGTTAGTATCAACGATTTTCACTTTAATATCATCCATGGATCATATTATTATGGAAACGAGTCAATAACAGTTCCAATCAATATGAAAAATAAGATTATTGAAGATGTAGATTATATTTTACAACAAAAAACTGGGTTTAACGCAATCAGTATACTGGAAAAAGAATATCTTAAACTAATTAAGAAATACTTTGAGATTGAAAAAAGTCCAAAGAAATGTAAAGCTTTAATTTCTTCGTGTTTTATCGACCCCAATGGCTATGTTTATCCTTGCACTGGGTTTAATTGGGTTATTGGAAATCTTAGAGATTATAATTATGAATTAAAAAAAATTTGGCAATCTGAAAAAGCAGATAAGGCTAGAAAATTAATTAATGAAAATGTTTGTGGAGGGTGTTGGAGTCCTTGCGAAG
>CAYLKS010000138.1:0-3981 GCA_964384205.1 uncultured bacterium
ATAGAAAAAGCCCTAAAAGAAGTTGGAAAATCTCAAGAAGTTGATAATATTCGCTTAAAATTGCTTAAATCTATCCGTGATGAATTAAATATAATTGCTGAAATTTATGAGGATTATTTAAATCCTATGCCTCAAAATGAAGAAAAAAAGAATTGGTTGGAAAATCTCATTCAACAAGTTATAACTCAAAAATTCGGTTCTGAAATCGGTTTAAAATCGCAAAATATATCAAATATAGCCAAAACTGATAATTTTGAGGAAGAAATCCAAAAATTTTTAGCATCTATTAAAAAGAAATAAAACACATCACCAAACCATTACTAACCAATTACAAAATCATCTATAAGTTAAATCGTGATATTCGCATTCTGCTTTATATTCTTGAAACATTTTCTTTAAATGTTCAATTATCAAATCTTGCTCTTTTTCGTTATATCTTGCTCTAACTACTGAATAAGCATAATTTTCCATCTCATTTATTAAATCCCATCTGTGAGGATAACCAAATATTCTTGAAACTTCACCAAAAACTATATAAGCATGCTTTAAGCATAAACTATCTAAAAATTCAGATTTCATAAAAAAATAAAAAAATCAAAAAATTAATCCCAAACAGATGATTTATTAGTTGTTGCTGAAGTTGTTGGTTTACTGAATAAATTGCCTAAATTAATGTTTCCAAGCATTTGTTTGATCAATTGGTAAGCATTTATATAAAACATCACTTTTCCAACACTGCCTAAAACTCCTTTTCTGCCTTTTAAATAATAACCTAATCCTGCCTCCACTAAATTCGCCGGAAGATTAAGATTAGTTTGCTGTAATAAGTTGTCAATAAATCCCTCTGCCAAAGTATATCCTGCCATCCCTATAACATCCCTTTCAAATCCTGATGATTTTCTTCTTGTTCTTCTTGGCTTTACATATCTATAAACAACCCTTGCTTTTCTTCGTCTTGCCATAATTATCTTTTCTTTTTATATAAATAACAAGGATTTATAGCCATTTTCGTGTCTTTTATCATATACTTGTATTTGTTAAGAAATTTCTTTAAATTATCGGTAAATCTCAACAATTCTTTAGCATCTACATCTTCGGTTATGTTAATTTCAATTTTTGTTGTCATCTTTTAATTGCTCCTATTAATGCAATAAGTAAAATAATCGGTAATGCTCCTGAAAGCATTTCCCCCATATCACCCCAAATAGATTTTTTTGGTTCTTCTTGTTTTGGTTTAGTTAATTGTAATTGAGAATATCCTAACTGCTCAACAATTTCATTATAAGTTTCATCTGTAATTAATCCTTTATTATATTCGTCTGTAATAGCATTAAATAAATCTTCATTAGATTCTATTTGTTTAGTTTTTTCTATTTCTTGTTTAGTATCTTCTTCCTCTACTCTAACCATCCGCCAATTGATACTGATTATTATTGCTCCCGCAACAATAATTGCTATTGCTCCAATTATAGCCATTATCGGTAATGCTGGTGAACCCGTTTTTTCAACATAAAGAGTTATATTTTCTACACTACATTTAGCATCAAAACAATTCCAACCAACAAAATTACAAATTTTATTAGTTGCATTAATAACATCTTCTTTTTTAGCCACTATTTTTAAAGGATTCCATAAACCTAATGAAACCTCTACATAAGATTTAGTTGTTGGTGAAACTTTCCATCTTTCAGGAATTTTTTTCATAATTACCTTATCAATTCTTGTCCCTTTAGGAAATTCATTTATTACTTCTTGAATAGCCATTTCTGGATTATTATCCGGATCTGCACTCATACACCCTAATAATTCACTATTTTTTTTATGTAATCTGTGAGATAATTGTCCATATAAACAAATTTCATATTCATCTTTTGTATACACTACTCCGCTATAATCTACTTCCATAATTAATAATTATCTTGCTTTATATATTTTTCTTTTTCCCTTTTTTTACCAAAGAAATAACCTAATACCCCTGATAAAGTTGCTAAACTTGTTAAAAAAAGTTGCCCATCTATCCCGCAATACATAGCCCAAATTTCTAAAATAGTTATGCAAACAATAGCCAAACCGCATAAAAAAGTTTCATCTTTCATAATTTTTCCAATTTGCTTATTAAATCTTTTTTCTTTTTAAGTAATTTGATAAATTTTTTCATTAAGAAAGTTTCTTCATCTAAAAAACCTTGTTTTAATGCTTCTTCCTCTGTTAATTCAATTTCTTTTATTCCCTTTGATGTGTGAAGTTGTATTCTCATAATTAGGTAATTCTAATAAGTGCAATATAACTGAAAGATACAATATAATTATCACTACTTGGATTTTTTCCATTTACTTTTAATGTTAAAGTTTTTATTCCATCAGAAGATATATTTATCCCTGTCTGTGTTTTTAAAACATTATTAATCATACTATCACTATATAAATCCCAAGAAGCAATTTCGGTTCCATCTAATAAAATTTGTGCAATTCCTCTATCAATACTTGTTGCTGTTAAAAATAATAAAGTATAAGTTCCTTTTGCTAAATATACTTTATAAGATATATTATCTCCATTATTTTTTGAATTATTATAAAATCCTCTATATGCTTGATTTGTATTTGTCCAAGCCGTCCAAGTTCCCTGCCCTATGCTATCATAAGAATAACCTAAAATATATGCAACCTGAAAACCTACTCCAGAAATATCACTTTGAGAATGAGGAGTTGAAACATCTGTCAATTGTGAATGCCTCGTAGTTATTCTATATATTCTCATATTTAATGATTAGCAATTAAACAAACAATTTCGTTTGCTGAAATATTATTAGTTGAATCTAAATTTTTAACTATTAACCATCTAAATAGAATATTATCTTTAGTTTCAATTTCTAATGCTGATGATGGTAATAAGAAAAATGTTTCAGTTCCCCCTTGTATATTATTAGAAGAATCATAAGAAGCATCTAAAACTACTTGGATGGTGCAAGATTCATTCTTATTTTGCACTATCAAATGGTTGAATGGTGCATATTCCCTTATTTCTTCGTCAGATGGTTTTATTATCGTGCAAGTTCCCGCATTAATGTCATTAGCATTTTTATATTCTTTTTTAAAAACTCTTTTGTTGAAAATGTTTCTATCAAATGTAAATTCTACCATAAATTAATTCTTTTTTAATATAAAAAAACTAAAAATTAAAAAAAGTTTATTCTTCGTCTTCCTCGTCTTCTTTGTCTTCGTCTTCTTCGTCAATTGCCCAATAAAAAACATTTCTATCCATATTAAGCCGTATCATCCTCAATAGAAATTACTATTGCTCCGCCTCCAAATTCCGCTGAATTAACATTACTTGGTATTGTATAACCTGTTCCCAATTCTACCCACTGCCCTGCTGTTGCTGTTAAATCGGTTGAAAATCCTATGTCTGACGCTGTTAATGGTCTATATGTGCCGTCTTCCCAGAAAGGAATTTTTATTACACAATCAGAAGCATCTAACCCGTCAGTAGCATCTGCTTTAAAGTAAACTCTTACAACATCACCGCCCCGCATTTTTAAAGGATGTTTAGGAATTTTTAATTGTTTGTCTATTGTTTTATTTGCCAAAACCCCATCTGGAGAACCGCCTGCATTAATTTCTGAATCGCTCCTGTGTTGTAGTAAAACTTTTTGCTCTCCACTTCTTTCCACTACTACTTTTATTATCCCCGGTTCGTTAGCACTTGCCATATATATATAGAGATTTTTTAAATATATAAAAAGAAAATAAAAAAGAAAAATTAATTTTTGGTTTCTTTTGCTTTATCTACTGCTTTTAAACTATTATTAATTTTTTGTAAAGTTTCTGCTAATTCTCTGTCTGTTTTTTCTATTCCTATTACATTTAAAACCAATTCATTAATTAATTCGTGCTTTTCTTCTGCTGGTATTTGGTTTAATGCTCTTATTAATCTTTGGATTCTTTTCTTGCTTACATCCTCAACCTGTAATTTCTCTGCTAT
>CAYLKS010000139.1:0-3895 GCA_964384205.1 uncultured bacterium
GCCTTTAACATCTTTTCTTTTACACTGATAACTCGCATTAACCTCTCCTTTTTGAAAAAACTAAACATAAATCATCATGAAATATTATCAGTGACAAGCTTGGATAATTTAATATGGATCTGACTTTTTCAACAGCCTGTGAAGATTTGACCCCAATTCCTATTTCTTATGTCTAACGACCAAGCTCACCTGCCGCTATGGAGCTCCTGTCTGCCGACAGACAGGCCAACGGAATAGTGGTCAGGTGGAGTGACTGGTTAGGTGTTATTTAATAAATTTTTGTATTTCTTCGCTCATACTTTGTTTAACAAACCCTTCTTTAGACACGCGTGAATGGAAGTATGCAGTTTGCCCAGATTGAAATGTAATTCTAAAAATCTTAGCCAAATAATCTTCTCTCCTTCTTATTTTTTGAATATACTTTTTTGAAATAATTCCCTTACCAAGGGTAGGATGAATAACTGTATCTCCCTCTTTTAGTGCTTCCCAAAACATTTCATGTAATCCGATTTCCCATGCAAGTATTCTTAACAATGCTTCATGTTTACTAATTTTGCTCCCTTCAGTCACATTTAAATTTTTATTTAATATTTTAAAAAGCATTTCTGCTATCGTTTCAAAATATTTCTTATCCTGTATTTGTAAAATCAATTCATATAATTGGCTTTCCTTTAGTTTTTCACCATAATACGCCCCTAAAATTGAACCTACAAAATTACCAATCGTATCAGTATCACTACCTAACATATTAATAGACTTTATGATTGCACCGTATGGTTTTTCTAAATATTTAATAGCCATGTAAATAGCAACAACAGTAGTAGTTATTCCTGAGCCTTTGAATTCACGCTTAAATGCCTTTGTAAACTCATAGAATTCTGGATCTTCTTTCGTTAAATATTTTTTAATATTTAAAAGAAAATGTTCTGCTTCCTTGATAGTTTCTTTATATTTCGTATTAAATGCTCCACATTTATTAACATAGGTAATCCAGTTTGTAATAATTTTGTCTTTTTTTGCTGTTTCAAGAGAATTGTTTAAAATATCTCGGATATAGTCTAAATATTCATTTAATTTAATCTCTTTTTTCTTAAGAAAAAATATTATAGTGCTTCCTATTAATAAACTACCAACGATCGCACGAGGATGTCCATGTGTTATTATGGCATTTTTAAAAGAATCAATAGTAAATTTTTTTTCATTATTTATTCCAAGTAATGCAATAGGTAAATTTCTCATAGCGGAACCATTTGCACCTGCTAGAAAATAATTGGCTCTGCTAGTTTTGTAGAAATTTGAATTCCATAAAAATTTCTTTTTAAGTAGATTTCTTGCAGCAGTTTTTAAAGAAGTTCCTCCACCTCTCTCATAACCAAGCCATAATGGTAATTCCAAATACGCAAAATATTCTGGATCAAATTCTCCTTTTGAATTAATTGCTCTAGCAACTGCTAAATTAAGCTGAGTATCATCTGAATATTCTCCAGCTTTTATCTCATCAATATAGCCCCACCACTTTCCACCGATCGTTTTTTTCCAAGGATAAAAAGTTTCAACTATTTTTGATTTTTTTCTTTTCGAAAATTCTAAAGGCCAACCAAGGCTATCGCCAACAGCGCTTAGTAAAAATGCATATTTATACTTGCTCTGAATTATTGAATCATAATTTTGGTAACTACTTATTTCTTTCATTTTATTACCTTCAATATTTTTTTAGCCCATAAAATATCTTCACAATATACTTCTATATTAAGATATTTTTCGTTTGGACCTACGAAATTAGGAAACCACAACCAAAAATTTTCCTTTTCGAAAGTAGTTATTTCCTTTTTATTGAAGTTATTTCCAATTAAATTAATACTCCATGACAAACCAGAGTTTGAAAATAAGTCCACTATTACCCAAAATTCTTTATCATATTGCAAATAAGAAACTGACTCAGAAACTTGAGAGACATTTTCCTTTGTAATTTTATCTAAAGAAATATATAAGTTATTTACATATGAAAACTGAATGCTACCACTATCCTCAAAAATAGATTTCTTAACTTTTAATAAATATTTTCTTTCTTTAAAATATTTTTTTGAAAGTTCTATACTAGCTTCACTAATAAAATATATTGCTTTAAAATAATCCATTGGAATAAAGTCCGGAACTAGTATTTCTGCTTGAACAAATTTTTTCCACTCTGGGTTCCAAGGTTTTGCTGGACCATTTATGATAGCGAAATTTACATGATCTAGACCTCTCAAACCTTTATCTCTGTTTTGTCCATTGGTTATTCTTGTTGCATTACAGTCCGTGAAGTAAACTTCTTGAAATGATGCTACTTCAAGATCTATTTCAATAAAAATCAAATGAGTTTCCCGTTTCTTATGATAAGCCATGGGAGTATGTGGAGTGAAATTAAGAGAAATTTTGTTCCAATTTCCTAAAGCCTTATCCAAATCATGGGATAATGAATTACCACCACAAAATATAAAATCTAATAAACCTTTTTGTTCTAGAAATTCTTTGCTCCTCAACCCAGCAAATTTCTCAATATATTTTATATTGCGTATATCAGTAAAATGCCAAAGTGAATTTATTCCATTTACTTTTAGATAATTTATAATTTTGTCTTTTTCTTTAGAATATTCCATCATTGTAAAAAATTCTATTATTTGAATTTCATGTCACCTAACGACCAAGCTCACCTGCCGCCGCTTGTTCGGTTATCTATCTTTTTATTCTTCAGGATAAAGCTTAAAATATAACCTTTCTTCCAATTTTTTCTTATTATCCTTATGATGTTGTTGAGCTTCATAGACATCTAATATAAGCTCTATTAATTCCTTTAAATCAGTTGATTTGGTAATTTTTGCTTTAGAATATTCTCTTAATTTTTCAATTAGTATATCTGAGTGTTTCTTGGGATAAGATAAAACTCGTTGCCCACAATATTTAATGAATTCTTTTTCAATTGGCTGTAATAACTCTGGAGTAATTTTTTTAACAACTGAAATGGTGTATGGTAGAGCCTCAAAAGAAGGGGTGGATGAAGTTAATTCTTGAAATATTTCTAGAAGATATTCGCTATGTTTTTCTGTAAAAAAATCAAAATATCTATCAAACCACTGCATCGGCTTTACTGTACCACTCCATGAGCGATCCATTTGCCAGCGATCAAAAATGTAATCTATAATTACTGATTTAGTTAATGAGCCAAGATGTTCTTTTATAAATTTTAAACGATGGTCTAATAACTTATCTATTTCCGATGGATTACTATCTAAAATAGTATTGTATACTTTTCTATCTTCTTCTGATAAAGCTGTATCTTCTGAAATGCTCAGTTTAGATTTTAATGTCTCTGGACAAATGCCAGTTCTCATAATTATTTCACACACATTTTCTTGACTCAATATCTTAATATGCGGAATATTTTTAATTAATTTTTGAAATTCATAATCACCATCATTTGTGTGAGTTCTAGCGTTAATAAAAATAGCATAATGTGGTTGCAATTCGCCACCGCCGCTTTTTGGTAAAAAAGAAATTTTTAAAGCCCTTTTTATTTGCTCACTTGCTTGATTAACATTGACTGTCGTTATCTTTTCAGCTTTTGCTTGCACAACTATATATTCATTATCATAGAATACAGGAACATGTTTATAAAAAATTAAGTCCTTCCCATGCTCTCCTGGTCCATGATCGTTTATTCTAAATAAATAATATCCTTGCGATCGAAATAAAGGTATTACAAATTCATCTATAAAAATATCCTCATTGACCTGTTCAAGGTATTGCAGAATAGCAATTCTATTTTCTGGAGTATTAATAATCTTCATTTTTCAACCGAACGACCAAGCTCACCTGCCGCTATGGAGCGCCAGCGGAATAGCGGTCAGGTGAA
>CAYLKS010000140.1:0-3877 GCA_964384205.1 uncultured bacterium
GCACAAGCTGCGAAGAGCCTCAAGGGAAAATTGCCTTTGTTTCTAATACTTCTGGCAACATAGTTTCCGGATTTAATGGTTTTAGAGTGGTGATTTTATATTATATGTATAATTTATTTCAGTATTGATGTTTGGAAGACCATGTCTAATACCTCCACCTCCCAAGTCTCTTTGCTGAGCACGTTAATTCGAAAATGAGAAAGTTTAAATTTACAAAAGGAATAACATATATCTTTTGTTTAGGTGGTATGTTTGTTTATTTAGGGAACTGTATTATCTATTTAAATTTTTGAGTGATCTTTCGTATCCTAAGAAAGATTTAGGGGATATAACATTTTTAATCTGCAGTGGTATAATTCTGCTTTGCCTAAGGACATCATTTTTAGAAGAATCCGCTAAAAAAATCCTTCAATACGCTGGATTTGCTGCTATATTTGAAGGGTTACGCCATGTAGTGTATACTTCCTTTGGATCCTTCAGTGCAACAGTATTTTTATATGGGGTAAATATCTTTTTTATAAATATTAGTTATTATAAATTGTTTCTTTCACTTAAAACATTTACAGTCTTGAAAAAATTTTGATTTAGGTTTAAAGAAGAGAAGTCTTGAGATAATTAAAGACACTATATGTAAAAATGACACCATCAAAAAACTCAGCATTCTTAATATAATTGATATTTTTTCAAAATTTGTATTTTTATTAATAAAATGCTATAGGTATCCAGAGACTATTATTAGAGATGATAAAGTATAATTTAGATTTAAGAATTTTCAAAGGATCATTGAGGAAGTATTTGGTAAAAGGAAATAGAAATATTTCTTGGTAAGCCATTTAAGAATGGAGGAACTTTTAGATACTAAATTATTTGAAAAACCTCATTCTGATACTCTTTGAAGTATTCACAAAAGGGGCAACTTGACATGATAAAATCAAAATTATAACATTATTGTAAATGTCCAAATAGGAGACATATTTAGTTTTTTTTGTCTTCAATATATAGGAGTATGGAGGAGTTTTAATGGATGAACAAAAAGTAAAGACAGTAATTACATTTATATTCATATTGATATTTATAGGATTATTTGTTGAATTTTTTTTAGTAAGTATTTATTTTTCAAATCTTTCTAAGTTATTAAACTATATTAAAAATAATTATCCTAAAAAATGGAAAGAATTAGGTGAGCCAACAATATTTATGGGTGCATCCCCGAAGAGTATTATAAAAACTCTTCGCTTTATTTTTTCAGAATATAATGGTGATGATTCTCACCTTAAGGTTTTGATGTCTAAAACAAAACATTCTTTATATGTATTTATCATTTATTTTCTTTTCTTAGCAATCTTAGTAATTAGTTTGCCCATTTTGTTTGTTTTGTTTGTAAAGGGCTATTTACTTTTTTTAAAATTTTAGAAAATTTAAAATTTTTAATTGGACTTTTTTTTATGCTAATCTAAGGCTAATCCTCTTGGTGTGACTCTGCTGGGGTTAAGGATATAAGCTAAGTGAGTGTTTATTTTCCTGTGCGAAAGTTTTTAGTATTGGTGGAAATGCATGATGTGTTTATGGATGTTGTGGAAATGAATGTGATGCAGATTGAGCCAACTAATAAGAGTTTATCTATGATTCTATACTACTAACCTAATAAGTAAAGTCTTGAATCCTCTTGGATTGATTCTCTGCAACCTATAGGGATTGTAGCAATGGATACCCTCTGCTGCTTGTTCTATTGTGCTTTTTTCCCGCTGTTTTTGCGTTTCAATTCCTGATTTTATCCTTTTATTTTGATGCATTCGTATTTTGTTTTTTATGTCGTTTTATTATTTTTTAATTTATAATTAAGTTATATGAGTGAAGCTAAAAAATAAATTGGGACCGCCGCCAAGAGTTCTTAAAGATGGTTTATTAGTTTGTTTATTAAAAAAATATGGATGGAGTATCTTATGGGGGGATTTAATATTTCCTATTTTAGGATTTATAATAGCTTTGATACTTGCGTATATAGTTCTTCAAAAATGTCCGGAAGAAATGAGTTTCAAGAAACCAGGTCCTTACTTCTTTATTATTTATTTAGCTCTACATCCGTGTATCCTTGTTTTTCGTTTTGGAAGGGCTTTGAGAAGTGTGAAAATAGATATGGAGTTATTTAAACATGGACTTATCACTGAAGGTATTATCACTAAAATGGACAGACTAAAATATTTTTATAAAAATTGTTACTTATATTATGAATTTCAAATTTATCAAACAGGAATACCAAGAAAAGTTAAAGGGAAGATGTGGATACCATTTCCTGAAAACATGACAAAGGGTTATCTGAAGGTTCTAAAGTTACAGTATTATATAAGATAGAAAATTCTTCTGTTAAGAGCACTGTTTATGAAGTAACAGGTTTTTGGAGAAAAAAAATACTTTTTCGAAACCTATCCCCCTCCGGCTTAATATGGTTTCAAGGAAATACGGGATTATGAGTTTTATTTAATTTATAAAAGCACTACTTAATAAAGAAAAAATGTGTTGTGAGGTTAAATGATGAAGGGACGCCAAACAATATGTTCTAACTTAACAATAAATAATTTAATTAGTAGGATAGCTGAAAGAAGTACCGTATATTATCATAAAAAAGGCTTAAGGAGTGTGAGTGCGTTGATATATGTAGATCAGATTTAATAGCTACTTACAAATATGATGTATTTGGTGTTGTCACTGCCCAGATAGGAATAATGGATAATTCTTATAAACTATCTTACGGGAGTTAGATATTGATCTGAATTTGCACTTTTATAGATTAAGATATTATAATTCAATAATTGGATAATTGGACGATTTATCACGAAAGATCCACTTCAAAAAATGTCTATAAATGGTTTTATTGATTCACAATTTCTGTATAGGTATGTATATGCTTTCAATAATCCGATAACTTTTATAGATCCATCTGGTACTATTGCCATATCAGGAGCTATTGCTACATTGCTCAGCAAATTCAGTTTGTAGAAAGGTTATTGCTTATTTGGGTGTTGTAGTTAGAACAAGGATTTTGGGGCATAATATCCGTTTTTGACATCTTAATTTAAATTAGTATAATTTGATATAATATAGGGTGTGATAGTGTGTAATTGTCTATGTGCTGGCTTAGGAACTGCAATACTTCAAAATCTCTTTATCAAATTTTTGGTGAAGTTGTAGGGCTTGCTATGCTTGGTCCAGGGTGGGGTGAAGGTTGCAATATCATGTTTAGATATGAGCCAAAGTGTAAGAAATAAAGATATAAAAAATACTCTAAAATAAAGAATGAAAAAGTTTAAAATGAATTTAAGGTTATTAATTTTTGTGGGGTTATTATGTGGTATATTATATTTCTTCTCAACAATGATAGGAAAATTATTTTTTGGGAGCTTAAATCAGATAGATTGGATTAGAGAAGTGATTATTTCATTGATAGGTAGACCACTTGGAGTAATTCTTTGTGGAGCATTAATGCTCAGATTTTGGACAAAAGAGAAGCCTTTGAGCCAAATTTTAATGCTTCTATCTATTATATTTGGTTTAACTTTAATAGGTCCAATCCTTGGTTTAATCTTAAAGTTTGTGAAAATATTTATATAAAAGCAAGGAAATTTTTAATAAATGATAAAAAAATTGAATATAGGATTAAGTTCGCTTTTTGAATTTTAGGTGTGAATAGCAAAATAAGAGTAAAAGAAACTATAATTAAAGAAGAAAGAAAAGTTTTAGGTTAAAATATTTGACAATATCTTTAGTTTGGCTTTTAGGTCAAGTTAATCTAACATAAGCTGCGAAGCCTCAAGAAAAATTGCCTTGTTTCTAATACTTCTGGTAGTTGGGAATTGTGGGTGATAAATGTTGATGGAGA
>CAYLKS010000141.1:0-3848 GCA_964384205.1 uncultured bacterium
GTTTTCTAAAAACTAAGGCTGGTCAGCTATCGGGCTTGTTGTTCTCACAAGCCCCAAGCTTTAGCTGTGGGGTTGCTGACTTTTTTTTCTTTCAATGTGAAAATTTCCAAATTTTAGTTGTGAGTTCGTTGAGAATATTATACGAAAAAAAATCCACGAAATAATTCTTCGTGGTGACTTTAAAAAAGTTACAAGGTGTTTCGTCAAACACCCTCAAGCGTTGAAATTGCAGATTTTTTACTGTCAGCCCTGCCTGCGACAGGTAAGCGTCGAAGAGACAGGGCAGATAAAACAAACGATGATATTATCCGTTATGTATTTTGTTTAATGCAGTAAATCCTAATCCTTGATCAAAAACATATTTACAGGCAAATTGAATTGCTTTTTTCTGCCAATTTTCAAAAACATATGAAAATATTACTTGTTTATCAGCAATTGAAAGTTTAATATTTTCTTCAGTTATTTGAAATTGACAAATTGGACGATTTTTTTGCCAATCAGCATTTGTATCTGCAAATAATTGTTCTTTGCATATAAAACTTCCAGATTGTGTGTTTATCAATTTAAAACAATCCGCAGGATAAATTGTCCCACTTGTTAATCGTTTTAAATTATTATAAAATACAACATGATTTTGAATAGCGTTAGGTTGTATTACAAATAATGCTATTCTTAAATTTGTAAAACTAATATTATACGATATGTTTACAAAATGAGCTTCATTCTGTTGGAAATTATATTCTTTATTTTTAATTTTTTCACTAAACAACCAAAACAGATCGATAAATTTATATTTAGACTTATCAATAGGTTGTTGATGAAAATCTGGTTGTCCAATGTTTCCTCCACCAAAAAATTCAGTTGACATTTGTTGTTTAAAACCATTTTGTTCGTTGTTAAATACGTTAGCAATCTCGTTACTACTAGTAGATGGTTGTTCGTTAAATACGTTAGCAATCTCATTACTACTAATAGATGGTTGTTCATTAAGTACGTTAGCATCACTACTAGTAGATGGTTGTTCGTTATTAACAATTTCTTTATTTCCTGTTTGCATTAACGAAACATCTGGTATTATATTATTATCGTTTTTAAAAGGATCGAACATAGTATATTTACTCCTCTTCTGTGTTTAAAATTGTTTCCCCAACAATTTGTGAAATTTTCAAAGTTAATCTTCCTTGAATTGTTATAGTTTTTGCTAAAAATGAATCACTATACCTATAATTTGATTGACCGAATAATCCATACGTTGTGTTCATAATAATCTTAATTGAATTTTGTCTACGATCATTATATTTATAATCACTACTATTTTCTTTGAATGAATCTCGAAGTTTTTTATATTTTGTTCTTCGATCTTTCATATTTAATAAGAAATTATAAAACAATGACGTTTTTTTCTCGTGTTTGTCGAATAGTGTTCCAGACAAAGTTAAAATTAATTTATGTTTTTTCAAATAATTGTCAATTTCATTTGATAATATTTTTCGAATCATAATCGTTGGATCATTTACATTCTCAACAATATATATATAATCTGAAATAAATTCGTTATTAATTAAATAACCATAAACAAATGAGTTATATTCTTTACTTTCAGTAATAATTTCATTGATTAATTTTATTAACGGCAGAAAATATTTTTTTAACACAAAATAATCTTTTTGGTTTTTGGGCGTTAAGAAATTGGTGTTTTTATAAGTATTAATATAATTTATTATAACAGTCATTAAATGAGTAATTATATAATAAATTTCTTCAGTAGCGTTCGATTTGTTTTGAAAATTGGATTTATTTACAAATTTTTTACAATAAGTTCCTATTTGTGAATATAAAATTGTAGGTGTTTTATTGTTTAAAATTAAATCAATAAATCTATAAGTTATAGGATCTATAATATACCCATAAAAAGTATCAAATGATATATTGTGTTGTAAAATCATCGATGGGTATAGTGAAGATGCATCTAAATCAACAATTACACCATCGTTAATATTGAACAATTTTTTAACTGGAGGATTTTTTACATAGGCTCCAGGAAATGTTGATGTTTGTTTTAGGAATGTTGATTTGGATATACTCGTTATCGATGGTTTTTTTACCAATTGAATTTTAGGTTTAGGTAATTTTTTAATAATCTCTTCATTTATTTCTAATTTTTTTTCAGAAATTATTCCATATCTAACGTTTTTTTTATTTTTTCGCAGTTCGTAATAAACATAATTATCAAATAATATAGATGAACCTTTTAATGAATTACTAAATGAAGTTTTCATAATTCTTCTAATAGTGTTGTGAAATTCAATATGTGATAATTTTTCATTAAGTTTATTACATAAGGCAACATCAATTATATTATATAACAAATAATTTTCAGGATCATCTAAATAAAAGTCATCTAAAGATTTTCCTTCACTTTTATATTCTAATTTTTTTAATTTTAATTCATGATTAGCTATCCAATCTAAAGAATAGCTAGCTAAACTTTCACCATAATTCATACCTCCTTCTGATCTTGGTTTATACAAACTTTGAATATCTAACAATGGGTAATCAGCTATACTAATCAATTCTCTATTACCGGCATATTTTCTTTTTTTAACACTATTGAATTTCGATAATATTTTATGAGTATCGTTTGTTAGTTTTTCTAAACGATTATAAATATAAGGTAGATCGAAATAATCGGCGTTAAAACCACTTAATACTGTTGGATCAATTTCATGTATTTTATTCCAACATTGTTTTAATAATTCAAATTCACTTTGTACTATATGAATTTTAATATTATCATCTTTTTTAATATATTTATTATCAAGAAGATATTTTTTAAATTCTTTTTCAATTGTTGAAATATCATTGACTCTAAATAACGATATATTTTCATACAACATATAATATGAATGAAAAGTTTTTTCAAACGTACTATATATTGTATTTGATATAATAGGAAAAGCAGCATTAATTGGATCAGGAAAAACTTTAGCATTTTTCGTGTAAATTTCTATATCAAAAAATAGAATATTTAGCGGTTGATCGAAATTTTCGATGTTATCATTAGGATTTTTTAAATAATGATCAATTGAAAAATAGGTTTGATAATCAATATCGAAATTATAAACTTGATATGGATTAATTTGATTATTTTTTATTCCTTTTATTAAATCTTCTTCTTTTGTGATATTGTTATACATTGTAAATCCGATCCTTTTTCTAAAAAACAGCGTTTTATATCCCACGCTTGAGAAAAAATTTGGGTGAAATTGGTACTTACAGAAAACTATTTTTAAATTAATATTTTTATATTAAATGAGGTGAAAAACTATTTTTTGTTTTAGTTACTTTCAATGTGAACGGGCGGGAAAACCTCGGCTTTAGTCGTTGGAGATAAAGTTTGTCTCACCAATGTCACAGATCTCAGCTTTAGCCGTGGGTTGCTGACTTCAATCTAAACAGTTTCGATTAAATATCTATCCCAAATTTCTGGGAATTTCTTTTTGTTAACAAATTCAATACTTTTAGGATTATTTTCGACTGCTTTTAAGCATATTTCTTTTGTTGGATTCTTAACAAATTCCAAAGCCCAACTATTTTGTTTAACTGCTTCCAAACAAATCTCATCTGTTTGGTTTTTGACACGATGTAAAATTAAACCATATTGTTTTACTGCTTCCAAACAAATTTCATCTGTTTGGTTTTTAACGAATTCTAAAACTAATCCATTTTGCTTCACTGCTTCCAAACAAATTTCTTTGGTTTGGTTTTTAACATATTGTAAAGAATAACCATATTGTTTCACAGCTTCTAAACAAATTAAGTTAGTTTGATTCTTAACAAATTCTAAA
>CAYLKS010000142.1:0-3621 GCA_964384205.1 uncultured bacterium
TCATTTACTGCTTCACAATATGGACTACTGCCTGTATCATCATTCTTCACAAAATAGATATCGTAACTTTTATAAGTTCCTAAAAATTGCCTCATTTTTCACCTCCTAATCTACTAATTTAACTTTGCTTAATTGTATATGTTTTTTGAATTTTTGGGATGTCCAACAAATGATTTCATTATCTATTTCATCTTTTACAAAACTATCATCCCATATTAGTGCCCTTTTTATAAATTCCATTGCTTCTTCTTTATTAAGATAGACCCAAACTTTTTCTGGTTCTTCCCATAACTTAGACCAAAATATTACGTATGCATATTTTTCACTATTATTTTCGTTTTTATCCATGAATTACTCCATTATGTTTGGATTGTTAAAAAATATTTCCCTTATGTTTCGCTCTAAATCATATCCTTGGCCGTTCCTTCAAAGCCTAAATTTCCAAGTGCTTGGATTATTTTTTTATCAAGTTCCTCATTAATATTGTCATGAAAATATCTTACTGTAAGTTTCATTGTTATATACCTCCTATTTTTTTTGTTCATAAATCATTTTCTTTTTCTTTTGCCTTTTATTTAATTTAATTGGTTTAAATAAATGTTTCATTTGATTCCAAATTTCATCAAATTTTGCCTTTTTATCTTTTTCTTTTTTCTTGATTATATATTTAATCTTACCAAATTTAATTTCCTTTATTCCATTTTTGCCTATTCTTATTCTGGGACTCGTTTTCATATCATTAGTATAATCATTTAATTTTCATTTGTCAAGGGCACATTAAATTCTTTTGCCAAGAATAATGATGTTAATTTGATATTTCTTTTAGCTAATTTTTGTTCAGCAATGCCATTTGATCTGTCTATTACAACAATAACTTTATTAACTTTATATCCTCGATTTTCTAATATATCTATTGCATTTAAAACAGAATTTCCCGTTGTAATAACGTCGTCAATAAGATAAATTTTTGTTCCTTTTGCTAAATAACCTTCTATTTGACTTTTTAATCCATGATCTTTAAGGCTTAATCTTATATAAAAACCATATATAAGATAACCCAAATCCCAGCTTTTCATTATAATGGCAGATACCAATGGAACTGCACCTAAGGCTAAACCACCAATACAATGGCAATTTTCTCCAATTAAGATATTCATTATTTGATTGGTTATCAAATTGATATATCTAGGATAAAAAAGAATTTTCTTGATATTAAAATAATAATCACTTTCTATTCCAGAAGAAAGTTTAACTTTTTTAAAAATCAATGCACTATTCTGTATAACTTGTTTTAAAATATATTTTTCAAAATTCATTTTTAAAATGGAAATCTATGTATTAATTTTAAAGTTCTATTTAACCAACTTCTCCCAAAAAACCTAAATTTCTTTAACTTTGTATAAAATTCTATTCTTTTTAATAAATATTCACAACAAAAATGACATTTTGCAATGTCTAACAAGATATTGGTAGCTGGAATAGTCTCTTTTTCACCAATGATTCCATCAACTTTAATCTTTTGGAAGTTTAAATCACCATAATTTATTGGCATAAAGTTATTAATAGTTCTTTGCAATGTATAAATAGCTCTTTTCTTTCCAGCATTAACTGCAAAATCCATAACATAATAATTAATTGGATAATGAAGTTTTCTAATTTTTGATTTTATCCAATGATTTTCATAATAAAAATTATAAGCAATTTCTTTACATTCTTTTTTGTCAAAATTTACTTCTTCAAATTTCTTAAAGACTCTAGGATGCCACTTTTGTGTAATACCATAGATAGTTAATCCTATATCGTGTATATGATTGGAATAAAATCCTTCTACTTCTACAATGAAATCGAAAATCTTGTCAAAATTATTCATAATCTTCCTCCCAATATTCATTGATTTGCTGCCTTGCTTCTTCCTTTTCTCTTTTTCTATTATATTTAATTTTATTTTTATGAATTATTGTACCTTTATATGGTTTTTCTTCTGGAATTCTACTTCTTCTTAGAATTTTGACCAAATGTTCTTTTCTATTAGTTCTATGTCTTTCTTTCATTTTATTATCTCCATACAATTTTTATTTTATTAGGTTCTGATGTAATATCAATTGGATTTCCACCACATCTCAAATAACGTGTTTGGCAATTAGGACAAATTATTACCCTTTCACCTGTCAGCTTATCAAATTGAAATTTGCATTCGATTATATTATTGCAAATTTTACATTCCATTACCTGTTGCATTTTACTCACCTTTCATCTTGAGATTTATTTCTTTTAATAGCTCCAACAAATTTGGATCTAATTTATCTTTAGGTTTAGAATATCTTTCCATACATTCTTTACATTCGCCGTTGGTACAAAGACATCTCCACAAACCATCTACAAAGAATCTCCGATACTCACAATTTTGAAATCTATAAGAAAAGAAATACAAACAAATCCTATCTTCTTTCTTCATTTTTTCCTTTCCTTTTGGATTTCTTTTATATTTTCTATTTCAATTAAACCCAATATTGCATATCCAGCAATATCCAATAATGTATCTTCCATACTTTCATGATATTTATATGCAGTTTTTAACCTATTTAATTTGTCTGTTAGACGAATAAGAAGTGCTACAATTCCATATTCTTCAATGGTTTGATGAAATGAATTTCCATAACGCTTATTTTTTATTAAAATTGTATCTTTAATCCTATTTAAAATTTTATTTAAAGTTTCTTCCATATTAATCTCCATTTATTAATGAACTTGGGTCTAAATGTAAGGCTTCAAAAACATTGTGAATTTTATTAACTACTGTAACTTTATCGCTTCCAGCAAACAATAGTCCAGCTAGATATAATTTACCATTAATAAATTTTCCAACGCTACTGCCTGAATCTCCAGGTGCACTGAATTTTTCAAAGGGTGGTAAAGGTTCAATCAATAATTGATCAACAAAATAGGCAAATTCAGTCATTTCTTTATTCATAGCTACTCTACATTCATAATCAGTAGCTCTTATTATTCCTTTAGTAACACCAGTTGTCCTGCCTGTTTTAATAATTTCATCGCCAACTTTCACATCGGTCAATCCTTCATAATATTCAGCGCCTGTTTCCAAAGGTTTTGGGATAGCAATATCCCAACTATCCAATAAGCACAAAGCACAATCAACTGTATTCTTGGGAACGCCATCTTTTGAAAAATCTACAGGTTTATATTGGAAACGGAATTTACTTCCAACCATTTTTGCTAAGAAATTTAAGATATTGATGATGGCATTAGAATATGGACAAGACATAGTTTTAATTGGAACGTATTCATATAAAGTACCGATACGATTTTCTGGATACTTACCGCCAGCATCATATGAACCAGGTTGAACAATAAGCGAACCAATTTCACATTTATTTACACACGCAAAAACATGATTGTTACTAACCATCATTGGTTTTTCATCTTTTTTTACCAAAAATCCCGACGTTCCAGCAGTTATATCTATATTTCCAACCGATACGCCCAAAGGCACTGGCCTATATTTTTGAGTTCTATCTACTGGAAAAGCTGAATTCTCATTTAATAAAGTAATTTCGCCTACTTCTATTACATCAGTTGGAACATTGTCTATGGCTCTTGGAA
>CAYLKS010000143.1:0-3618 GCA_964384205.1 uncultured bacterium
TTAAATGAGGCAATGAATAATATTTCATATAGATTTTTAAGTGAGGCAACAAGGAATGGGACAGTCGGTGATGTAAAATTAAATGTGTAATTTTCAAAACATGAAAAATAGGAGAAATTAAGTGTTGTCAATATTACCGTGTTTCTAGCTTTAGAAATAGTAACAAAATTTGTCAGTGAATGAACAAAAATAGTCAATCTCGCATGACGAACAAAACAGTACAGTTGAGGATTATGATAGGTAGATCAGGAAATCATTTTAACTATTTCATTAAAAACTCTTTGACTACTATTCCCATCCCTATATTTATGAAATAGCTTTCTAAGTTTTGCTCTTTGGTCTTTGTATTTATCAGGATACTCAATAGTTTCTTTTATACATTGTAAAACTTCACTCCAATTCTTAGCCTTAGGACCCGGGGTTATTTCTTCATAATTGTAATAAAACTCTCTATCGTTTTTTATATAATTTTCTATATCAAATGGAGTAAAAATAATAGGTTTATCTAAAAGTAAATAATCAAAATAAATGCTTGAGTAATCTGTAATTAGAAAATCTGTTTTAGGTAAAATTGAATAAATATCTTGTTTTATATCATCATCTTTTAAGAAAATAATATTACTGTATTTATATAGAAAAATATTAGTATTCCTCAAGTGATAGAAATGTAGTTTTACTAATAAAGTAACTTTATAGTTATGTAACTCTGAATTTATATATGATAAATCTTTTGAAAAGAAACACGCAAGACTGGACTTTCCTTCTTTCCTATGCGTGGGCATACATATTCCTACTTTAATCCCCCTTTTTTTCAAATCTAGGATAGATTCTAATATTGGAACTTTTTCAGCCATAGGTAAAAAGAACGCATCATTTCTGGGTAAACCGGTTATTTTCACGTTTTTTATGTCAGATTTAAAAGCAGAAGATATTCTCTGTCTAACCTCGTCTGAGGTTGCTATAAGCAAAACATTAGTATAATTTACGTCTTTTTGTAAAAAAGGAAAAACCTTCAAAATCATTTTTTCAAACAATGTTGGATGTTTGAATGTAATTTTGTCATTGTACATAATTTTTTTAAATGGAATTCCATGCCATAGTTGAACTATCTTCATATTTGCAGCTACGTATTTATTTATATCCACCATTGCTGTAGATAATATTCCTACTTTTGCCCTCATAGATAGCCAGAGGCCTTTTAAGCTATACGTAAGATATGCTTTATACCCTTTTTCTTTAATTAATTCTAAAGTAATTTTATTCTGGGTTAACCAAACTGCTTCTATTTCTGTATGATTTTTATTTACATATTCAAACAAATATTTTGAATTATCCGCATACTTTTCACCAAACCATGCACCAAATATCCAAAGATTTTTATTTTTAGGAATGAGACTTGAGATGAAATAAATTAAATCTCCTAATATATATAACGCAAGTTTTACTAAAAGTCTTAAAATTTTCCTAAACATAACTTATTTGTTTCTTATTTTAATCAGAAGTTTACTGGCACGCTTAAGGTCTTTCTTAAAATCGACTTCTACGCATAAATAATTAGAAACATCAACAGGGTATATTTTTAAGCCATTTTTAATAGCTATTTCAATACCCCTTTCAAAAAAATCTGTGTTTTTACATGCTTCTAAGCATTGAATAAGCAAAGAAACATTTTTTTTATCTATGAAATTTATTCCTAAAGCTTCTCCCAAAGCATTTTGTACTCTTTTAGATACCTCCTTTATTAAACCGTCATGAGATAAAGTATATTTAATTTCTTCCTGACTAGTTGAGCCTTTATTAACCGCCATACACGGCTTCCCGAAATTAAGTATTTTGTCTATTATCCAATGCTCAAACACAACATCACCATTTAGCCATAGCACATCTTCATTCTTCAACTTCCTAAGTGCTTTAAGCAAACTTTTTGAGGTATTAGTGGAAGTATAATAATTATTATAAATGTAAGCCACATCCGGAAAAGCTTCCATTATGAGCTCTTTTTTAAAACCAACTACAGCATATATATCATCAACAGAGAAATATCTAAGTAAGTTCTCAATTTGATGTTGCATTATGGAATATCCTTTTGCTAGTCTTATTAAGGGTTTAGGATATGCACTACCTAATCTACTTCCTATTCCTGCTGCTAATATAACAGCCTTCACTTTTACTTCTCATTCCTCTTTTTGTGGGATTTATCTGGGATATTAACCCCCTTTCACTAAACTTTTGACTATATAAATGTCTGTATCATCAAATATTTTCATTAAATATAGTAGCATTATGTATATTAATGCTGAGATTAATATTAAAATTATTAAATTCAAATTATAAAAACATTTAATACAATATCCCATTATAACACCAGCTATAGTTACTTTAGATATATTTCTTAGAATAGACAAACCACTAAATTTGTATTCGGTCTTTAAAAATAGGGCAAGCCCAATAAATAAAACAATAACTTCTGTTATACAAGTGGCAATAGCAGCTCCAATATAGCTGAAACTAGGTATTAATAGTGTATTTAGAAATATATTTGTCATCGCACCTAACATTGTAATTTTGGCAACGAGGTTTTGTCTATTAGTTGTTTCGAACAAACGGTGAGCAAAATTCACAAATATTATTACATTTGACCATACAAGAATTTGCAATGCAATCACAGAAGGAAAATATTCAGTCCCATAAATTAAAAGTATAATTCTTCTTGCTAACATGGTAGTAACCACTGCAATCGGAAGAGCAATTATGATACCATATTTGAATAATTTCTCGCAAATGAGCTTTAAAGATTCTTTTGAATCTTTAAAAAACACAGACATAATTGGGAAAATAGATGTGTGAATTATTCCCCGAATGACTGACAAGACAAGCACTATTCTATAAGCAGCATTATACCAACCAACTACTTCATTACCTTTCATTAAAGAAAGCATCACTGTGTCAATCCAATAGTAAATTGTAACAAAAATCCCAGTTAGCCCAAAAGGTAATGCTTCTTTTATAGTAGATTTCCAAAAACTCCAATCAATTTTTATTTTTTGAGAAGACCATGCTGAGAAGAGGTCAAAGAATTTACCTTTTAAAACAACAAAGTTATATCCTAATACCACCATACTGGCTAATGGAAACAAGGCGGCAAAGGTAATAACTCTAAAACCACATTTTATTGCTACTAAGACACCACTAAGAATCAAAAAAGCGTTTAATATTTGCCCCAATGATTGATATTCCATTCTCTCATAGGCTTGAAAAATAGAGTAAAACATCTGAATATAGGCTTGAAGGACGATGTATAGACCCAGGAGATAAACAACTTTAATTGTTGTCTCGGAATAACCTAAAAGATTGATGGTAAAACAAATCAAGCCAAAGGTGACACTTACTAAGAATATCTTCATCAGGCTCATATTGACCAGATATTTTGGAGCCAAAGACTTATTTCTAGCCACTTCCCTCACAGTTAGAGGTTGAAGGCCAAGATCGCCAAAAACAGCAAAAATCCCGGTAAAGGCAAGACCAAAGGAGAGGATACCAAAACCTGCCGGACCCAGATAGCGAGCAGTGTACATTGTATAGAAAAAAGCTAAAAGATAGCTTATCACCTGGCTAATA
>CAYLKS010000144.1:0-3571 GCA_964384205.1 uncultured bacterium
AAATGGGTTATGGAGGTTCAAGAGAAGAGGCTGGAAAAGCTGTTGGAAAAAGTGGTGATGAAGGAATTGATGGTATAATAAAGGAGGATAAATTAGGGTTAGATATTGTTTATATCCAAGCTAAAAGATGGAGTAATTCTGTAGGACGTCCAGAAATACAAAAATTTGTAGGTGCATTACATGGACAAAGAGCGAAAAAAGGAATATTCGTAACAACATCAAGCTTTTCGCAATCTGCTATCGATTATGTTTCTAAGATAGATAGTAAGATTATATTGATTGATGGTGAAAAATTAGCTGATTTAATGATTGATTATAATGTAGGTATCTCTACCATTTCTTCTTATAAAATTAAAAGAATAGATCTGGATTACTTTATGGAGGATTGACATTGTTATTTCCAATAGCAATAGACATATGGCTACAGTACTTCCCATCCCAGCCCAAATTGGGTATAGCCGAATTTCGTATATTCATCAAACGTTATGGACAATATTAAACAATACTAAACAAGGGGAAAATATGAGCAGTCAAAAACGATATTATTTTAATTACATAGACAAATGCAATATGTGTGGTTCAAAGACAGACACTCATAAAATTCTTGGTAAAAGACTAAACTCTTCACAAGGGAAAAATCCGAAAAATAAAATTGGAATAACGACAACTATTGTAAAATGTACTAACTGTGGACTTATTTATTCTAATCCCCAACCTGTTCCATTTGATATACAAGACCATTATGGAATTCCGCCAGAAAACTATTGGAAAGAAGAATATTTTACAATTTCAGACAACTATTTTCAAGGTGAAATAAAGAGACTTAAAAAACTAATTAACTTCAAAGACGGAATGAAATCATTAGACATTGGTGCAGGTTTAGGAAAACAAATGATTGCATTGAGCAAAGCTGGGTTTGATACTTATGGTATTGAACCTTCAAAATAATTTTACGAAAGAGCTATTTCAAAAATGGATATCAATACTGACAAATTGAAATTAGGAATGATTGAAGAAGTTGAATATTCTGAAAATCATTTTGATTTTATTTCATTCGGAGCGGTTTTGGAACATCTATTCGATCCATCTGCCTCAATATTGAAAGCTATGAAATGGTTAAAACCAAATGGAATAATCCACATTGAAGTTCCGTCATCTGATTGGCTCATTGCAAAAATAATCAACTTGTTTTACAAATTAAAATGTACGGACTATGTTTGCAATTTAAGCCCTATGCACAAACCTTTTCATTTATACGAATTTAGCCTTAAATCTTTTCAAGAACATGCAAAACAACACGGTTATGAATTGGCTTTTTATGAATATTACGTTTGTCAGACTTTTATGCCGAAAATGATTGACTACATTTTGAAACCATATATGAGATGGACAAATACAGGTATGCAACTATGTGTATGGTTAAGAAAGAGATAAATCTATAATGATTTGTGCTCGTAAGCATGGGGATTGCTGCTTCGCAGGATAAAAGTTAAAATTCGGTAGTAAGAATCTCTGCCTGAGTTTAGATAGAAACTCGTATAGCTGTGGAAATAATTAATATAGAAAAAGAATCAGCGGTTTTTGATTTCATTTTACTGTCTTTTTTCTATGTGTTACTCTATTCCGCTTAACAATTGCACATGAATAATTGCCAGAAATAGTCGAAATAATTGAACTGTCTATTGTAGTTATCTTGTAGTAGTTATACTATCTATGACAAAAAAGATATACTTATGGAAATTGTTTTCTCATCATTTCCAAAGGTGATGTCATCACCAGTTTATCACCAGTTAAAATGTGATTATGAATGCAGCCAGTACCGAGATCGAAAAACCAACATAGGACACAATTTATTTAATCACACAGGCTAAAACAAAAGATAAGCAAAAAAACATACAACTTTCGGTAAATATTTCTCAAGAAAAGGTAAAGACATTGTTGGTTAGTATTTTTTATCCTGAAGTAAGCGAAAAATCACAAAAAATCACAATAATTGATAAGCTATTATGTTTTGAGCAAACGGTTGCAAATAGTACTATATCAGCTGTTCGAGATGTGCCAGTTTTTGGAAATATTATTCAAATCATTGTCCCCTATCTCCCCCGGGTTCAAGTGAAAGCCCTGCAATCAATAGCAATCAATATGCTCGATAGCCAATATGAAAGGAAAAATTATCGGAATGGTAACCTTTGCAACTAAAGGAAGGACAAATCCTGAATTTTGTTATTTCTGATGAAAAGATAAGAAAACTTAAATCCGGTATAGGAAAAGGCATCATTAAATGGCAACACCAGGTATCAGAAGAGAAAACTAATTCAGCAATAAGTTTCATCAAAGGAGTCCCCTACCTCTCTAACAAAAAATATAAAAAGGCTTTTTCTTATTTTAAAAAGACAATATTGAAAGACTCGCAACTCAATGATGCACATTTGTTATTAGATACTGTAATGCTTAAATCGGACACTATACGCTACAATGAGGCAATAATGGCATACAAACAGGCAATACGTACAACTCCTGATTTTACCGAAATACACTACTGGATAGAAGTTGAATAGGAATGCTTTTTCAATGCTTGGGGATAAAGACTCTACATTTACAAGGATATAAGATTCTCAAAGAACTTAACAAAGAGGTTTCGCTAATGAATTCTTCAATCTGATTTATAACTGCTTTAGAATGAATTAAATAAGTATCGTCGCCTAACAATGGATAAATGATGTAATTTATACAAAACTTCGCCTAAATGCCTTCGGGAACTTCTTTTATCACCACAATGTTATAAAGGTAAAACCTTTTCAAAAAGGAGCTTTTTATGAGGATAAAAATAGAATTGGAAAGTGATAATTTCATTAAGCTTAAAAAAGGTTTTTTAAAAGATTTGCAGGGGCTAATTTATAGTCTTTTTGACACAATATCCGGTATATGGCTTCACGAAAATGGTTTTAAATATGAGAAAAGAAGTTTTAAACTTTTTACTTATTCGTCCTTATTGGAAAAGGCAAAATATGTTAGAAGTAAAAATCTCTTTGTTTTTCCGAATAAAGTAAGTTTTATCATATCATCTCCTGTGGATTGGATATTAGAGCAGATTTCGCTTAATTCTATTAAAAGTAGTGAATTGTATATTGGAAGAAATAAGGTAAGATTATCGTCTGTTTCCGTATTTAACGGTTTTGAAGTTAACAATAGTAATATTAAGATAATAACATTAACACCTATAGAAGTACATTCTACATTTGAAAGTAATAATGGAAAAAAAACCTATTTTTATACTCCTTTTGAACCTGCTTTTAGTAAATTGGTCAATGAAAATTTAAAAAAGAAGTGGAGCGCATATTATAAAAAAGAATGTCCTTATGATATAGATATTAAGCCATTATTTAAGGGGGATAAACATAAAAGAGTTATTTATTTTGGCAGAGGTAGAGAAGAATATATTGTAAATGCTTGGTCAGGTATTTTTGAACTGACTGGTGATCCGGAGTTATTAAAATTTGCATACTATACGGGAATTGGTAGTAGAAATTCTCAGGGCTTCGGCATGTTCAATTTGTTAAAAGAGAAAAAG
>CAYLKS010000145.1:0-3568 GCA_964384205.1 uncultured bacterium
ATTTGATATACAAGGACATATCTGTGAAATGGGATAAGACCATATCGAATTGGGCAGAGATAATATCGCAATTGGCAATAATTTTTCCTGATAGAATTACTGGATATTTGAGATGAAATTTTGTAGTATATATTTAGGTAAAAATTCCATTTACACAAAATACGAAGCACTCCCCACAATTTTCTTAACAATACCAAATAATTTTATATCACCCTCTATTTTGAGTCAATCCCTAATTTCACCACAAATGTTGTAAATTATCATATCCCTCTGTGATGAATGCTATGCGTTAATTATCCGTAAAAAATCATATCTCCCCCATATAAATATTGCAGTAAATTTCATTCCAGAATAAAAAAAACCGGTTCTTATTCAAGAACCGGCTATTAAATAATTAGTTATCTTAACAATATAGGATTAATCCAATCGGCATGATCATAGGCATTATCACCGGCAGGACTGACTTCCAAAATAAGCTCTTTTATACCTTTAATATCAAGATTCAGATTCTTTTCTACGTTCGCTTTCATCTTTCCACTACTCCAAAGTTCTTTACCGTCTCCCAATACTCTGAAAATAACCTCACCTTTACCCTTTGTTTCATCATCTATTCCAACGGAAGCGGTAAATTTCGAGAATAAACCTCCGATTTTGTACTTTAAAACAGAATAAGCATGTACTCCGATACCCTTTTCATAAGTTTTTCCACCGATACTTAATACATTTCCTTCTGCGGAAACATTATATCTTACACTATAATATTCGGAACGATCTACATCCGGTTTTATACTTGTCAAATCAAAAGTATTAGCAAAATACTCGGAAGGATTCAGAACATATTTCAAGGCTTTTTTGCTCTCATTCCTATCATACCAAGCACTTCTTACTTCTATTGTAATAGGAGATGTAAGATTATCTGTACTAAAAACAAATTCATTAATAGGAGTCCACCCCAATCTTTTACCGTTAACATAATAAATATAGCCGGCAGACAAATAATAAATTGCAGGCCAATGCACTTTATATTGAGAAAAAGTTAAAGGTTCCACCTTATTTATCTTATAAGAGCCCCAACTAGGAAAAATAACAGGCCATACATAATAATCATTTTTCTTTTCAAAGGATACTTTCCAATCATAATCACCGCTTTTATCGGTAGATATAATAACCTCAGCCCATCTTTGATGATTTTTAACATTAACGTTTACTATTCCTCCTGTTTCAGAAGTAACGTTACAATTGCTTACTTCATAAGCTTCACCTGCAGGAAAAGCAAAAGTCAAAACATATTTCTCACCTTTTATAATATGACTTGTACCATCAATTTCATTTTCATTTACAGTTAATTTTTTAAGTTCAACCCATCCTTGTGTAATATGTCGTGATGTTGAGATAAGTATAGGGTAATTTTCTTCCTTTATCAAAGTTAGGACTTTCACATCTTGCGGTAAAATATCAACATAAATACCATCAGTCCAAGAGCCGAGATAATCTGCATTCCAAAAATCATAAATATGATAAGCTTTTGTGGTATCAAGTCCTAACTCTTTAAAACTTACATATTTCCCATTTCTTTTATCCGTAAAATTAAAAAATGCTACAATATCATAATTACGTCCGAGATGGTTTACTTTCAAATCCCAAATTTTTTTATTCTGTCCTGCTCTGTACAAATCAATAGGATAAATATTTACCGCAGGATATACTTTTTTGAGCATTTGTACTCTGGATTCCGGCAAATCATACATTCTATCTGACGCCATTAAAGCCTGTCCGCTTAATCCTTGCAAAGTAAGCCAAGCTCTGACTATATTTTTCCCTTGTGGTTCTCTTACAAGAAAAACGTCAGGATCACTATACCAAACTATATTATGCAGGAAATTCCAGTTCACAACTGCATCAAAAGCAATTAAAAATCCGTTCCAACCTTCGATAATATCTCCACCGGTACGAGAACCATTCATGTAACCTATACCTTCCAAAGGAATACCCCAGCATCCCAAAAGATATGTGCTGTCACCTATTGCCTTTTTTATTGCTCTCAAAGTTTTTCTATAGCCTTTTAATCCCTTTTTTTCACCTAACAATCTCTTATATTCGTTAACAACTATTGGCTGACCGTCAATCTTAAAATAAGAATATCCCCAATCATTTTTTAAGGTCTTAAAGAGATTTTCCAGAAAATTTAACCCCTCTTTAGAAGGCTTTACAAGATAATCACCTTCCCAAGTGGAAGATAAAGAAGAATCCTTTTTAGAAAGAAAAAAAGCTTTTCTATGCTTTAATACCAAGTCTTTATTACTCTGTCCGTGAGGAGCAAGCCATAAACCGGGTTTCATACCTAATTTTTTGATTTCACGGGCTAAACCGTCCATACCCAAATCGGAAAATCTTTTGTCAACAGTTGTCCAATCTCTATTTTCACCCAGTCCATGTCCTGTCCCCTGCCAAGCATCATCTATTTGTATATATTCGGCGCCATATTCTTTTAGATTATTTGCCATCCATTCCGCATTTTTCAAAACTTCACGGGAATCCAATTCCTGATAATAATAATACCAAGAACACCAACCCGAAGGAGGTTTTTTAAATATTCTCTTATCAATAGGTGTATAATATTTTATACCTAAACTATCTCTATAATAATGTTTAATCTTCTTTCCATTATTTAAAATAACAATATCCTTTTGTACATTGAAATACCCATCTGCAACGGGAGTTTTAACATTACCCAAGCTAAAAAACAGTATGGGATCGGATTGACCGGAAATTCTGCAGGGAATTTTGCCATCATTAGCTAACATATTTCCTGCCAATATTAATAATGCAATAACAAAAGAAATAAAAAAACGAAACATAACAACTCCTTTTAGTGACGTTAACACTTTACAATCATTTGTAATTGTCTAAAAAAAATTTGCAAACTATCTATAAAAAATCCTATTCTATAACTAAAATCCATCATCATCTTTACATTTTCTAACAAAATGCTCATTATAAATCCTTTCTCTCCATCTTATATTTTTTCAATTGTTTGTATTAAAATACAATTTTTTTACGTTTTGTCAAGCAAAAATTAAAAAAATTTAAAAACTTAGAAGAATTTTATAATTTTTTGTAAAATTCAAAACTATTATAAAACAGAAATAAAAATCATTCTAACTATATTAAGACCGAAAATAAAAAAAAGATATTATAAATCTTAATAGTCTCTCGGATGTTATATATAATAAAGGGACCTAAAAAGGAACCTATGATACTTACAACTAATACTATAAAAAGAAGATTCCAATTTATATCACCCGATTTAATATAAATATAATAGGTTAAAATCCAATAAAAGAAATCGGAATTTCCGAAAAAATTGTTGTCGATATTGATTTTTTCGAATCTTTCCCTGATAATAATTGTTGCAAGGGAGTGCTTCGTATTTTGTGTAAATGGAATTTTTACCTAAATATATACTACAAAATTTCATCTCAAATATCCAGTAATTCTATCAGGAAAAATTATTGCCAATTGCGATAAAATCTTAAGCCCAGTTCGATATGGTCTTATCCCATTTCAC
>CAYLKS010000146.1:0-3557 GCA_964384205.1 uncultured bacterium
GATGGCAACGAGATTTGTAGCCACATACGAGTGCGATGCAGATGTAAAATTCAAAAAGGTATATATAGAGTGTAAAAAAGAAGATTTAATGTTAATTGATAGTCCTGTTGGATTGCCGGGAAGGGCAATACGAAATAAGTTTCTTAATGATGTAGCAATAGGGATGAAAAAACCTTTTAAATGCCCTTGGCAATGTCTGAAAACTTGCGATTTTAAAAATTCACCATATTGTATTGCACTTGCATTAACCAATGCAAAAAATGGAAATCTGAATGAAGGGTTCACTTTTGCAGGAGCTAACGCTTATAGGGTAGATAAAATCATCTCTGTAAAAGAATTGATTGAGACCTTAATGATAGAGTATGAAAGGGCAGTATCTATATAAATTGTTTCGTCTAACATAGCATAAAAGATTTATGCCTTGTGGTACTCACCCAAATCCTTCGCTATCGCTCAGGAATTTTTTATGCTGCGAAGAATGTTATCTATAATTGCCTTACTTACGGAGGCGCTATGATGAATAATAAACTATATGTCTGGCAAATGATTAAAGAAGCTGTGGAGAATATAGGAGGTAAAGCTACGTACTCTGAGATAAAAGAGTACATTAAAGACAAATATGGAGAAGTAAATGAAAGCACGATTAATTGTCAAATCATTGTTTGTACTGTTAATCATCCTTCAAGAATACATTATCCCGAGAATAGAAATCCCAGAATTGCTAACTCAAAATATGATTTCCTTTTTAGCACAGGTAGAGGACGTGTAGAGCTATATGATCCTGAAAAACACGGAACTTGGGAGATTCGTAAAGATGAGTATGGGAAACTAATAGTTGCCCAAGCAGGTTTAGACGAGTTTTCTGGAGTGGGGGAAGTAGTTGATATTACAGAAGATGAAAAAGATTTGTTATTTCCTGTAGAAAGCCACCTTCGCGATTTTATTGCTCAAAACATCAACTCAATAAAAGTTAATGGACGAACACTAAGATTATATATAGATGAATTTGGGAGAAATGGTGTTGAATACCCCACCGAGGTCGGCCTAATTGACATATTAGCAATAGATAATAATGAAAACTTCATAGTTTTTGAGTTAAAACTTAGCAGAGGTGTGGATAGGGCTCTTGGTCAAATATTGAGGTATATGGGATGGATTAAAAGAAACTTAGCTAATGGAAGAAGAGTTAAAGGGGTTATTGTAGCAAAGTATGTAGATGAGAAACTAAAATATGCCGCCTCCGTAACTCCTGAAATAAGCCTTTTTGAGTATAAATTAAATTTCAAGATTAAGGAGGTGAGTATTGATGGGTTATGATAGTACAATAGCAGATAACAGAGCGTATCAGACTCCGTGCCTATCACTGCTCAAATCCTGCTTCGCAGGACTTCAGATACTCGCCTGACGGTTGTCGGAAATTGTAGAGCATTGATGAACTATAAAAGTTAACCAAATTAAATGTTATAGAAATAATTTTTCTAAAGGAGCAAAACATGAAAGAATGGCTCAATAATTTATCAAAAAATCAAATTATTCTTTTGCTTTCGATTATTTTATTTTCTGCATTTATAATTATTATCGGAGAATTAATCAGACCCCAAAAAGCTAAGTTAAAAATATCAGATTTTTCTTACACAAAATCTATAAAATATAATGCTGACAAACTAGGTGTTACTGGCAAGAATCTTGCAAAAGAATTAGGTCTTGATATATCTGTTTCTAAAAATATACCAATTAATCAACTTGGTGTTTCAAAAGAAATTTTTGAACATTCCATTGAACATCTTCTTGGACATAAAGATGCGACTATAAAGTATTATATTTATTTTGTTTTATGTATATTTGCATTGTTTTATTTAATTAACCTAGGCAAGCCAGAAAAATTAGATAATAAGTATTACAGAAAAAAATATCCAAGAACAATTTATAATATTGTCTTAATAATCACTGTGATTACAACAGGTTTTTTACTTGGGAAATCTCCAAACCCGATGGAGAGTATTGTAAAAATATTTAAGACAATGGTGGGCCTTTATCCTGATCCTATAAACAAAGTAATGGCATTTATTTTTTTCATTTTTCTTGCCGTAATAGGTAATAAATTAATCTGTGGTTGGGCTTGTCCTTTTGGAGCTCTACAAGAATTGTTTTATTCTGTACCGATTTTTAAGAAAATTAAAAAAGTAAAACTACCATTTATATTAACAAATTCAATTAGAATTACTTTATTTATAATTATGCTACTTTTTTTATTTGGTATAATTGGGGATAAAAAAGGATTGGTCATATACCATTATGTAAATCCATTTAATCTTTTTAACATAGATTTTGATTATCCTACAATATCAGCTGCAGTAATTATTTCATTAATAGGTGGGCTTATTTTTTATAGACCATTTTGTAATTTTATATGTCCATTTGGTTTAGTTTCATGGATATTTGAAAGAGTATCTATTTTCAAAGTAAAAGTAGATTTTGACCTTTGTAATAAATGTAATGCTTGTGTTAAAGCTTGTCCAACAACAGCAATGAAAGGAATAATTGAAAATAAAAAAATATATGCAGAGTGTTTTAGCTGTGGTAGATGCTTAAATGTTTGTGCAAAGAATGCAATTGATTATAAAGGGCCATTTATAATTAATAAAAAAAACTAATTTAATTTGGTTAATATGTATCCATATGATGAATGTTTACAACTTCCTAAACAGCCGATATGAAATTAGGTTCTCGTTGGTTGCTTTACCCAAATTGCTCCCTACGGTCGTAACTTTTCATATTTACGAAACGTTGTACAAAACACGAAGCAAGATAAGAAATTGAAAAAAAGGTGCTTGAAAGATGGGATGGATATTATTTATTATCTCAATTGTTGCTGTCATTATCTACATGCACAGAAATAAAGAGAATAATGATTCGACCAGCTGTTCAAAACCTAATATAATTGAAAGTGACTCCAACAATAAACCAAAGATAGAAGATATAGAAGATACAGATGAACTTCTTCAATATTTTCGTCAGACATTTACGCTTGAGTTCCAGAGTAATAAGAAAGTTTCTATGAATGAGGACATCACAACGATTTCCATAGACAGATATAAACAACCAGAAGTTACAAGTGAGGTGCGGAAGAAGATAGATAGATTACAAAGTATAACAAAGTCCATTGAACAAAATCTTATACAAACTGCCAGCAAAAAAGAACATTTTAAAAAGTTTAAAATAGATTATGAAAAGAGTTTAAATGAAATGCAGTATATCGCTGCAACAACTATTGAGGGTCCTCTTTTAGTGATCGCTGGAGCAGGAAGTGGAAAGACAAGGACTATAGTATATCATGTAGCTTTTTTATTAGAAAATGGGATCCCACTTCAACAAATACTTCTTTTGACTTTTACAAGAAAAGCTGCTAATGAAATGCTTGCAAGGACAACGTCCTTGTTAAATGATACGCGATGCCAAAAGATAATGGGTGGAACCTTTCATTCATTTGCTAATTATTTACTACGCAAGTACTCTAAGTTTTTAAACATTTCTCCTAATTTTACAATTATTGATAC
>CAYLKS010000147.1:0-3532 GCA_964384205.1 uncultured bacterium
TTCCGCAGTACATAGCATCAAAAAATGCAAACTTCATTGTAGCCGGTGGAATGGGGCCCAGAGCAGTAGAGTTTTTTGAGCAGTATGGCGTATCACCAATTATTGGCATTACAGGTATAGTTAAAAATGTGGTGGATGATATCATAGCCGGTAAGTACAAAGTGGTAACTTCAAGGAACTATAATCCCATGATCCATGATCGGCACAAGGGAGAAATTGGCCACGGCCGTTATTAAAGTCGACAGTTGTGCTAAATTTACTATGCATCAATGAACGGGATCTATATTTTCTAATTTTATAAATTATTTTATAAGTTCACCTGAAATGTTTAGTTTTGAACAATAGATTTTATATATTTTATGCTTAGAATGTGTAAAGATAGATAAACTCAAAAGTTACTCTAACATTATAAAGTTCTTAAAACTTAACTCCTAGATAATACTAACTAAAGATATTGGTGTATAGTTTAAAGCAAAAGTAAAAAAAGCTTAACTCATTAGACTAAATAATAGGCTGATAATCCATTTTGGAAAATTGACCAACGTTTTAATTGTTTTCAACGGATGTTTTAAAACTTCCAGTTTTAGTAGTTTATCTGTTGCTTTTTTTGAAAAACAACTCCAATGTCCCAGAATATTGAACAGATTGTAATAAGCAGGATTGAAAACAAGAGGTTCATTCTTTACCCTAATACAACAACCTTCTTCTATTTAGAACTATGTTAATCAATATACAGTTAAACGATTTTTTAGAAATCGCTTAACAAAATGTGTTACATCCTATAAAAACATTTAAATACATAAAAAACTGTTTAAATGTAAATCCAAATTTTTACATCAAATCCCTAATCATTTTAAAAAGAGAAACTCTTCTATTAAACCCAAAATTGATTGTTTTCCTCCCTTTACTTTTAAAACCAAGATGATGGTAAAATGAGATGGCATTTTTATTATCCGTTTCCACATCAAGAGATAATTGACTTTTCCCCAGCCTCTTTGCCTCTTCAATAGCAAAGTCAATTAATCTTTTACCCACTCCATAGCCTCTGTATTTATCAAAGACTGCCAGATTACTAATATAGTAATCCTCCTTATTTAGATCAGAAATAATCCTTCCAAGCTTGATTAAATTAATTACTCTAAAAATAAATCCAGGTCTATAGTATTTTATAATTAATCTTCCTGTATTTTTAGATTCATTCTCAATAACTTCATACTCATAAGCCAGAATCATTCCAGATATTTCGTTATCAACTTCAGCAACATTACAATGTTTATAAGAAAAAAGATTATTGCCTTTTTGGAATAGGTAGGATAATACATCTTTAGCTTTTTTGCCAAACATGTATAAAAATAGATCAGGACCAGTCATATAGATAAGTTCTTTGGCCTTACTTTCATCTTCTGGCCTCGCCTTTCTTAGATTTAAACTTTTCATTTTATTAATTGCCTGTTTTATTAGAAGATTATCAACTCATACAAATATAGCGCTAAAAAGTGTTTTTCTATATTAAGATAAAATAAAAAATATAAAGTAGAGTGCGCCCTTCACGCTGGACACCCAGTTAGTTATATTGACTGACAAGACGACCAGAGGAGGCCTTGTCTTATGAGAAATAAGGCAGCACAGAATGTTTGGAGAAAGGAGTATCAACATACGATAAAATTAAATTCTATACTAACAAGATACCTGCTCATTATTTTTACCAATTCAAAGAAGAATATGACTTCGTAAAAAAAACATATCAAACGTATGAAGTTTTGAAAAACAAAAGTAAAAATATATTGAAACTATATATTCAAATAATAATGGCACTATACTTTGGAGAAATGACACTTAATTACCATTAAAAAATTACCACTTCTCCTGTTATAGATATTCAGGGAAATATAATAACTGGAACTACAAACGGAATTATAATAATTAAAAATGGAAGAGTTGTTAATACGTTTTCAACCTCTTCAGCTATTAAAAATACACCAATTATAGCTCAGGGAAATAAAATACTCGTAAATCTGAAAAACGGAATCCTATACGAACTTAAAAATGTTGACAAGATCAAACTTCAATGGTCTCTCAAACTCCCTGAGAAAACTTCTCAGGAGTTAAACACTTTCATCAGAAGGAATATTATACATTGCTACACCCACGGGAAAGCTTTATGCTATTTCCACCTCTACTAAAGTCACTGCCAATACCAGTTGGCCTATGCTATATGGTAACTTACGACATACAGGTAATATCGCGGATAATGTTAACTATATCAATAGGAAGAATTCAATTGCTATAAAAAGTATAACAATTGATGGAGATGGTTCTGATTGGAATGATATACGACCGATACTGATGGATAAAAAAAGAGATGTGTCAAACAATAAAATAAATATGGATATTACAAAAGTATACCTTCCAATGGGCAGTAAGTACTTATATGTGCGTGCTGATTTTGTAAAGGGTCTACCCGTAACAAATAAGGATGATTACACTAGAGAATGTTTAATATAAGAAATAATGCAAATCATTCCCGAAAATTATTATTCGCACTGATAATAACTTTAATCTTTCTCATGCTTTTGCTTGCAGGTTTTCAAAGTATATATGCTGGTGGATTTTCAAAATTCACCTTATATATTACTCCAGTTTTACCTGGTATAATGCTACATCTCGATACTGGCTCCCCACTTGCTTATATAAATGCAAATGCTGATATACCACTTGCTCGATTCAAAATTTCAAGTCAAAACATTAGAAGGATAACCATCGATTTAAATACCAGATTCTATATTCGTCAACTCCAATCAGTAGTAGATGAATATTCTTTAAATGCAATGTATCTTGCGTTAAATGCAGGTTTGGGTAGTTTGTATTATAGTAGAAGCACGCACATTTACCGGCGTTCATCTTATCTCATATTTTTCTATAATGACCAATTCCTTATTTGAGAACTATAAAAAACGTGGTGTTACAAAGTGGGATGATTTTATTATATCAAAATCATGGCGAGACTCACACCCTGTTGATTGGAACAACCCATCTCCAAATGACTGGCCTGTTCTTACTGACATTCAGTAAACATATATTTAACATTTATAATAATTCATCGGCCTTAAAAGGTACATAACTGTCATTTCGAATTTTCATTCATTAAAATGAGAAATCTTGTTTAAATAATTGAATTTTCCGGCTACGGACCTTTTAATTTTCTGTCAGGACAACCAATATTAGAATCCTGGACTAGTATTTTGCTTTAATTATTTAAGTTTATAATTAAAATGTCACAATATTAATATTCAGTCTAATCATAAAAGACGGCTTTCCTTAAAACTATAGTAACCATTTTTTGAAACAATGATATGGTCAAGAAGGGGAATCCCAAGAATATCGCCGGCTTTTTTAATCTGTTCAGTTGTTTTTATATCATCCATACTCGGCTCAAGATCGCCTGAGGGATGATTATGGACAAGAATTATAGATGCGGCCATCTCCTTAATTGCATTTGAATATATTTCTCTGGGATGTACCAGGGATTGGT
>CAYLKS010000148.1:0-3502 GCA_964384205.1 uncultured bacterium
ATTATAATATTTATTCAGAAAAAGATGGTTTTGTAAGATCAGAAAAAGAAAACATCCAGGTAAAGAAAAAAAGTACAAGCGCATCAAAAAATCTTGTTTTACGTATTTTAATAAATCTCCTAGAACCATTCCCAGCACTTGAACCATTTTTACAACCATTAATTGATAGTTATAGATAGAGAGATTCTTTCAAATTTTCTCTTTTTTATTTTTTTAATTTGTCTCCAATTATTCCAAATACTTTTATGTTTAAAAAAACCAAGTAATTATGTAAATTCTGAGATAGATTAAAAATTGTATTATTGTTATCCTTTTGGATATCAATTGTTATCTGAATACATATCTTTTAATTTTTTCTCACTTTACACTTAAATTGTGAATAAAAATTTAATAAAAAATATTGTGTTAATTGTAATTCCTTTATTAATAATTGGAGCAGGGGTAAGTCTAGTAAACATTGGAGTTATAACTACTGAACCACCAAAAACTGACTCTGGTATAATTAACACAACACTAATTATTGATTATGGTAGCAATCATATTGATAGTTATAATATAAAAATTGCAAATGCAACAGTTTTTTCGGTATTGATGCAGGCATCAAGAGAATATAATTTTACTGTTGGAGCAAAATATTATGATCAATATCAGAGTCATTATGTTTATTCAATAGATTCTGTAACTGAAGGAGAAAATAATAAATTTTGGCAGTATTATTTAAATGGTAATTATGGAACAGTTGGTGCTGATCTTCAGCCTGTTAAAAATAATGATTATATTGAATGGAAATTTCAAGAACCAAAAATTTAAAAATATATAATAATTTAAGAAATGGAGGAAAAAACATGATAGAAATAGTTAAAAATAATATATCAAAAATAGTTACTGCTTCCGTTTTAATAGTACTGGGAGTAGTTGGTAGGTTAACATTGTCAGAATTATTACCAAGTTCACCCTCATTTTATATCACACTTAACGGAATAACTCAACCATTGTTTATGATGGATTTATTCTTTTTAATAGCAATAATTTCGATACTTAGTGGTTTACTCTTAAAAAGCTATTATGTTTTTATAGTTCCATTATCAATAATGCTTATAACAGATATAATAATTGGGAATAATTACATATTTCTATTTACCTGGTCAGGATTTGCAATGATTGGTCTTATAGGTTATATTCTGAAAATAAAAAATAAATTCACAATACAAAAAACACCATTAATATTCGGAGCAAGTATTGGCAGTGTTCTTCTTTATGATCTGTGGACAAATTTTGGATGCTGGCTTGGATGGTATCCACATAATCTCCAAGGACTGTCTTTATGTTATACACTTGCAATACCTTTTACCCTTTGGCATCTTCTATCAACAACAATTGCAATCACAGTAATAGTCCTACCAATATTATACCTTAAGGAACATAAATTTATCAAATTGGATTATTCAACAAAACCAATAGAAAAACCGATATCTATCTCATTATTAGCAATTATTATGTTTATCTCAATTGCATTATTTTTTATCTAATAAAATTATTTTTTCTTATTTTTTTGTATTATTTTCTTTAAAATCGATTTTAATTTTTTTCTTGCTTATAGGAACTATTTTTTTTAATTGCAAAGTTATATTTTTTCTTAGTTTATATTCATCGATTGCTTTTTTTGGTATTACTCCATCAATTTCATATACATATAAACCCTCATCACCGTCTATAGAAGTTATATATTGATTTCTCCCAAAGCTTTTTGTTTCGACACCAGGAAGCTGTTTCAAAGCATCAAAAATCGTAGTATCTTTTTCTATTTCGATCTTAGACTCTTCAATGAATGGTTCAAATGCTTTTTCTAAACCTTTGAGATTTGTAGAGAGTAAATACACATTTCCAATTTTCTTTCTTTTTATTAATCCTGCTTTTTCAAGAATTTTGATATGTCTAGAAATAACGGGTTTTGATATGTTAAGCTCTCTTGATAATTGAGAAAGATGAATTTCTTTGTTAATAAGTTTCTTTATTATCTTGATTCTTGATTCGCTGCTTAATGCTTTAAATAAATCATTGTTACTCATTTTAATAACATTCGTTATTAATTTTGTTATCTTTAAATCTTTCCATTTTATAGCTAAATGTAGAGAGTGTTAAAAATGCAGAAAAAATCAGAAATTATTTTGACGATTCTTATTATTATGTTACTTCTCAACCTTCCATCAACTTACAAGATAGCATCCGCAAACTCAAGTAATAATTACCCATATCAGCCCGATGACACTGAGATTATTAATGCGTTAGAATTTTTAAGAAATCAACAATCAGAAGATGGAAACATAGGTGGTCTTTCTGTTTCAGCTTGGGTAGCTATGGTATTAGCAGCAGCAGATGAAGACCCGCATGATTGGGGGAATCTGGTTAATTATTTGGAAGAAAAAAGCACCTTACTTGATCCAGATAAAGCGACAGATTGGGAAAGACAGACTCTTGCAATTGTTGCATGTAATGAGAATCCTCGAGATTTTGCTGGAATGGATTTTGTTGAAAAAATCCAAAGTTTTTATGATGGAACTCAAATTGGGAGCACAGCAAATCTTTATGATGATTATTTTGGTATACTTGCCTTGATATCTGCAGGTATAGATAAGAATGATTCTATAATTCAAAATGTAAAATCATATATTATTAGTAAACAAGATTCAAATGGGGGATGGGGTGATGTTGATTCAACATCAGCAGCGATCATGGCTCTAGTTTCAGCAGGTGAAAATAGTGATTCTGTAGTTATTAATAATGCTCTCTCTTTTTTGAAAACATTTCAAACCAATGACGGAGGTTTTCAATCATGGGGGAAAACAAATACCGCTTCGACTTCTTGGGCAGTTATGGCAATAACTGTATCGAATGGTAATCCTGTAGGTGATGAATGGAAAAAAAATGGTAATACTCCCATTAGTTATTTACTAAATCTACAGCAGAAGGATGGAAGTTTTAACTGGGCAGTGAATCAGAGTATGAATCCTGAATGGATGACATCTTATGCTCTTATTGCATTGTTAGGTAAATGTTTTCCAGTAAAAGTTTATAAATCCAATGTAGATGAAAACAATCCGCCGAATACACCAGATAGACCATCTGGACCTTCATTGGGTAATATTGGAGTTTCATACACGTTTTATACATATGGTACAGATCCTGATGATGATAAAATTCAATATAGATTTGATTGGGATGCAAACGGGAATCATGAATACAGTGATTGGACAATATTAAAAGATTCAGGGTCCTTATGTTCATTATCTCATATCTGGGATACTATTGGAACTTATGCAGTAAAAGTGCAAATAAGAGATGAACATGGTTTGATAAGTCCATGGTCAAATGGATTAGTTATCCATATCACCAATGACAAGGAGAATAATAATGAAATAGAAACAGGCTACTGGTCTGGTTTGATAAGAATTGAAGGAAAAAACGACACTATTTGGGATGGAACTGTAACTGTTAGCGATAC
>CAYLKS010000149.1:0-3428 GCA_964384205.1 uncultured bacterium
AAAATAAAAAATGTTTATGATGAAAAAAACGAAAGTCGTTGTAAACTTTTTAGAGAACAAAAACTCGAAAATATAAAAGCAGCATCTTTATCTAGAGCTAATTCTGATAAAAAAACTTCTGAAAAAATAACAATGAATAAAATAATAGAATTTATTGACGGAGAGAAAAAAGTTGAGTGAATCAGAATTTTTAGGTGGTTATGTTACATCACCAAAAATGTTTATAGGTAAAAATAATAAAATAGATGAGAATGGTTTATTTTCACAAAAAATTTTTGGTCCGATTAATAATAATAAATGTGCTTGTGGAAAATTGAGTTTTTCACTGGATGCTGGAAAAGTATGTGATAAATGTGGCGTAATATGTGGTTCGAATGATTTAAGACTTAAAACATTCGGTAAAATTAAAATGTATTGTTATGTTATTAATCCAACTGAAATAGATAAAGTTATAAAATTAGTTGGAAATAAATATAAAAATTTATTCAATACATTACATGCAGATGCAAATAGTTCTTTAAAAATATATTTGAATATTACTATTAACGGCCAAAAAATGTTTCTATCAGAAACATTCAACGAATCGGGATCATTTTCCCTGCCGTTAAGAATAACAGGTTTATATTCATTAATAGTAGCATTTAGATATATTAAAGATACATTAATAGGTCATATAGAAATAGCTAATAAAGTTAAAAAACTTTTTGATGATAATATCATATTTAATACTTTAAAAGTTTTACCACCGATGATTCGTCCAGCAACGTTTGATCCTAAAAAAGCAAACACAATAAGAATAACTGAAATAAACAAGCATTATACAAGTATTCTCCAACTAAATAAAAGTCAAAGAATGATTGATAAGGCTTTTAAACTAGATGAAGAAGAATTATTTAAAAATATTAATGAAAATTTTACAAATCAAACAAATGTCGATTTAACAAATCCAACTATAGTTAATATGGATCAGTTAAATTATAAATATCAATATTATATTCAGTTAATTTACGGATCAGCAATTGATTTGATTTCAGGAAAAAAAGGATTAATACGTTCATCTCTTTTATCCCGAACAATTGAGTTCTCAGCAAGAAGTGTAATAGTAATCAATCCAGCTTTAGAATCATATCAAATAAATGTTTCAAAAAACATTTTATGGAAACTATGGAGACCATATTTTATTCATTTTTTAACAACTAAAAAAAATGTTGATTATGATTTTTGTTTTGAAAATATTATAACTAGAGATGATTATATTGTTTCTGATGATTATAATGAGTTCTTGAACTGGATGATGGAAAACGAACAGTTCAAGAAAAGATTATTATTTATGAATAGACAACCGACACTTTGGTCACATGGCATTCCAGTTGTTGAAGTCATACCATCAGAAGATAATGATGATACGATTGCAATAAGTCCTTTGATTTTGTCACCTATGAATGCTGATTTTGATGGGGATACTATTGCATTATATGCTCTACATTCGAAAAAAGCATTAAATGAAATGGCTGAAAAAGCCTTTTTTCAAAATCGTATCTATTACGAAAGAGAAAATAAATTTTTGTTGGAAATACGTCATGAAGCATTATTTTCATTATATTTATTAACAGAGAATTGTAATCAACAATTTCACGATCAACAAAAAATAGAAATTCCAACATTACAAGATTTAGAAGAAGATATTGAAAATTATAATAATTTAAATAAACAAGTTTTTATTAAAGATATTAATTTATCTGTTACTTATGGAGTTGCACTATTAAATAAATGGTGCAAATTCAATGAAATAAAAATCAATATTCCAATTCAAAAGAAAAATTCAGAAATAGTAGTGAAAACGATTTATGAAAATTCGGTTGATAATAAAGATTTTCATAAAACAGTTTCGAAATTGGAACGTTTGTTATTAATATTTTCTTCAGTTTCAAAGTTTGTTCCAACAATTAATATTTCAAGAATGGAAACACTGAGAACACAAGAACTAGATAAATTATTTAATAATTTACCTAGTAATAATATCGAATTAGGATTTTTATTAAATTCATCTTTAGTCAATCGCAGTATTAATAATTTAGATAATAATTCAATATTATATAAATTATATAAATCTGGATCACGTTTTAGTAAAACACAACTTGCTAGAAGTTGTATAAATATTGGTTATGTTAGTGATGATCATAATAAAATTTATTTAAAACCTATTAAAAATAATCTTTTAAATGGATTAAATGAAAATGATTTTTTTATTAGTTCACCAGGAACTAGAAAAGGCATAGCTGATAAAAGTGTTTATACAAAAAAAAGTGGATATTTACAACGAACGGCGGCGATTGCATTATCTGTTTTAAGAATAACAGAAGAAGATTGTGGAACAGAAAAACATCTTAAAATAAAAATTATTAATAGAAATCACGCCGACACATTAATAGGAAAATATTATAAGCTTTCAGAAAGTTTTGATGATTGGAAAATTATGGATAAAAAAACAGCTATTGAAAATGTCGGTAAAGAAATTTTAATCAGATCACCAATGACTTGTCAAACACCGAATTTACATGTTTGTCAAAAATGTTTTGGTGATAGAAAATTTCCAACAAAAGAAGTTGGTTTAATAGCAGCAAAGAATTTAACGGAAAGGTTAACACAGTTAACTATGAGAACCTTTCATGAAAGCGGTTCTGCTAATATTAAAATAGATAAAAATATTGAAAAATTTATTGAAAAGAAATTAATCGATATTAAATATGAGAATGATATTATAATTTTAATATTTAATAGTTGCGATATTCCAGAACAATTCTCAGAAATATATGGATTTTTGAAAAGAGAAGATAATAAATTATTTTTTGAAAATAATCAAAAAGACAAATCTGATAATAAAGACGCTATTTCGACTTTAATAGAAATAAATAATTTTCTTAAAAATGAAAAATGCATTATAAAAACACCTGCTGAGTATTATTTAAAATTAACTGAATTTCTTTTAGATGTGGCTAAAATTTATAGTAGTTTCATTGAATTACTTTTTGCTAATATTTTCATAGTTGATTATAAAAAACGTATATTTTGGAGATATAATCAAGAAAAAACAATTGAAATTAAAATTGGTATTAGAATGTTAGCAAAATATATATCACCTATTTTAGCTTTATTGTATGAACCAAATAAAAAAACAATTAAAGATATACCTGAAAAATTATTAATAGATTTGAATAAGAAAAATTCGATAGAATTAATCAATTCAAATTTGGAAAGTCAAACTTGTTACAATTGGTTAACTGGTTTAACAACTGATTTCCAAGATTTGTAACAAAACAGAAAAGGAGGAATGTGCAATTCTATACGATTGCGCAAAAAAAAATTCGATGGTTAGTGACTACTCCGTCAGCTAAAGCAGACGGCTTCTATTCCAAAGAAAAGCTCTG
>CAYLKS010000150.1:0-3349 GCA_964384205.1 uncultured bacterium
GGAGTTATTTTAAAAGAAAAGTATTTGAGTGGTATTTTAAAAGAGCGATAAAAAACACAAAAAAAATAATAACAATTTCAGAAAGTAGTAAGAAAGAAATTATTAACATTTATCCTGCTTATGATGCTAAAATTAGGGTGATTTATGGATTTGTAGATGAAAAATTTTTAAGAATTAAAGATTATCATAATAAAGAAAGAATAATCAAAGATGATTATATCCTATTTGTTGGCAACAGAAAAAAGCATAAAAATTTATCGCGCTTGATCCTTGCTTTTAATCAAGTTAAAAATAAATTTCCTAATTTGAAGCTTGTTATAGCAGGTAAAAAAGATAGCAAAATAGATGAAGTTGATTTATTAAAGAATAAATTGAACTTAAAGGAAAAAATAATAGAAACTATTTCTCCTGCTGATGAAGAAATCATCAATTTGTATAAACATGCTAAGGCTTTTATTTTCCCTTCTTTGTATGAAGGCTTTGGTTTGCCCCCTTTAGAAGCAATGGCAATTGGAACACCGGTTTTAGCTTCAGATATACCTGTTCTTAAAGAAGTATATGATAATGCTGTCTATTTTTTTAATCCGTATGATGTTGAAGATATAGCAAAAGCAATATGTAAGGTTGTAACAGATGAGAGTTTAAGGAGAAGTTTAATAGAAAAAGGAAAAGAAAGAGTAAAATTTTTTGACTTTGAAAATGTTATAAACCAGTATATAAAGTTATACAAAGAAATATTAACCAAAAACCAAACATGAAAATTTTTTAATTTTGCTATTATCAAATCGCGGAGTCGATGGAAAAGATTATATTATGAAAAAATGTAAAAGAAAAATACTATTACTAACTAGTAGGTTACCTTACCCTCCAATAGGTGGTGATAAGTTAAAAAATTACTGGCTTTTAAATATTCTGTCTAAACATTTTAAAGTTCATTTAGTATCTATTGCTGAAGAAGATATTCCATTAGAATTCTACGATTGGGCTGAATCTATTGGTATAACATATAAAATTTTCAGGAAACCAAAATGGAAGTTTTATTTAAATGCCTTTAAGGGTTTATTTAATAATTTGCCTTTACAAGTAAATTACTATTATTTTGCCGATATAAAAAAATACATAAATTCAATTTATAAGAATTACGATCTCATTTTTGCAGTACTTATCAGAACATCAAAATATGTAATGGATATTAGAAAACCGAAAATTTTAGACATAACAGATTCTATAGGTTTAAACTATTTAAAGTCGTATAAAAAAAGCAGTTCAATTTTTTGGAGGTTAATATATATGCTTGAGGTTAATAGATTACTAAATTTTGAAAATCTATGTATAGATATATTCGATAAAACTCTTTTTGTTAATAACGAAGAAAGAATGTATTTCAATAAACCTGCTGAAACTGAATGGATTCCTAACGGTGTTAATGAAGAGTTATTTGAGTATAACAAGTTTGATGAAAGATATAAAAATTATATTGTTTTTTTCGGAAAAATGAATTATCAACCTAATATCGACGCTGTTATGTGGTTTGTAAGAAATGTTTTACCAAAAATTAATAAAGATTTAAAATTTGCTATAGTTGGAGCATATCCACCTAAAAAAATTCTAAATTTAGCTAAAAGGTATAATAATATAAAAGTAACTGGATATGTTAAAGATCCATATCTTATTTTAAAGTCTTCCTTATGCGTGGTTGCTCCGATGCAAACAGGTGGAGGAATACAAAATAAAATTTTAGAAAGTATGGCTTTAGGTACTATTAACATAGTTTCATCATTGGCTGCAAAACCGATAGGTGCAGAACATAGAAAGCATTATTTTGTTTGTGATAATCCGCAGAAAATTGCTGAATTGATTGATAATATTTATAAAAACCCTCAAGATTTTGAGCGTATAAAAATCAATGCAAGAGAGTTTATAAGGAATAACTTTACATGGAAAATTTATGAAGATAAACTCCTTAAAGTGATAAATGAAATATTAGATTAGGAGGGATGATATAATATCTTTTATTGTGATTACAGGAACTACTGGGTTTATAGGAAATAATTTAGTTAAATTTTTAATTTGCAAGGAGGGTGATCTATGATTATCCGCTCTCGTGCTCCTTTAAGGCTTGGACTTGCTGGCGGTGGTACAGATATAAGCCCGTATTCTGATATTTACGGAGGAACAGTGCTTAATGCGACTATTAACATGTAATGCCTATGTAACTATAGACCCAAAAATGATGGAAATATTGTTTTTAACTCTATTGATAGAAAAGAAAAAATAGAAAGTGAAATCAAAGAAAGATTAGAGATAGATGGTCAACTTGATTTATTAAAATGTAGAACCTAAAAATCCTAAAACTCTGGCAGATGCAATTAGATTTATTTGCAAAAATCTAGAAATTTATATTAAAATGTCTAAGAATGCTTTAAAAGATCTGAAGAAGAATTTACTATAGAAAAAGAAATTTTAAGGATTTTAGAAATTTATAACAAACTTTTGGAGGATGAAAAATGAAATTTTATTATCCTTGCAGGAGGAGTGGAAACAAGGTTATAGCCTCTTTCAAAAAACTTTTCCTAAACAATTTTTAAAATTAAATGGAATAAATCATTTCTCCAGAAAACAGTAGAAAGATTTTTAAAAGTAGTTAACTCTGAAGATATAATTATTATGACCAATAAAAATTATAAATTTTTAGTTTTTGCGGGACTTAAAAGTTCAGGCTTTAATATACCTAAAAAATATCGTTCTTGAGCCTGCTATAAGAAATACTGTTCCCGCTATTGCACTGGCTTTCAACTACTCCTTCCTAATGGAAAAAGCTTGTAGCTGATACTAACAGATAGCATCGCTACATTAGGACGGTTGACAATGCCTACACCATAATGAACATATCACTCCCAGTTCTGACTTTTTCCTTAGGAGAGAAGTTTTATAAAAAATTTCCTCCTTCAGCAGATGATTTTCTTGCCTGCCACTAAGCTTAGTGTTAGATGGGAAAATTTTAAATAAAGTTTAATAAAAATATCTTTAATGTAAAAGAAAAACGAAAGTAACTGTAATAATAGAAAAAGATGAATTTGGATATTATGCCTATTGTCCTGAATTAAAAGGTTGTCACACTCAAGGAGATAGTTTGGATGAAGTCTTAAAAAATATCAAAGAAGCAGTTGAATTGTATTTAGAGACTTTAAATGAAGAAGAAAAAAAGATTTTATTGAATAAAGAAATACTAACCACCCCTTTAGAAGTTCAAATTGTCTAAATTACCACGGATAACAGTTATTTTTACCTTTCCACAGTGGAAAGATATTGCATCCTAAAATAGTAAAACAGTTATTTGAAATTATCG
>CAYLKS010000151.1:0-3342 GCA_964384205.1 uncultured bacterium
TTAAAATATACCATATTTACGATTTTTTGTCTATATTTATATTTATCCAGCATAAAGCTAAAGCATTTTCTAATTTTACTGATTCACCAATATAATTTATTATTCCATCAGAATTTTTATAACCAACTACCCATAATAATCTACCTTGGTCCCAATATATTATCAAATGTCCTAATTTTTCATCATATTTTGGCATTAAATGAATTAATTCAGATGCATTAGGAGCTGGATATTTTTTATCATCTACAATCCAATGCATTAAAGTATAATCTTGTGGAAATCCACATTCTTTTAATTTTTCAGCTATTTCAAAAGAAACTACATGCTCTTTAACTAATAAATCTTTCATTTATTCTCATTCTCCTTAGGAAATGGAATAATTTCTACAATGTTTGGCGGCCAACTTCCAGGGTCAATTTTTTTGATTTTTATTTTTCTCTGTTTTAATACTTTTTTAGTTTCACTCAATTCTGGATTAATTTGAATTTTAACTTTATGTCCATATTCATTTTTAATTTTTTCTCCATATTCACATTTATTTTCTTCAGTATTACATAAAAAGAAAAATTGTCTTTTTAAGCAAGATTCAGGACTATAAAAATAAAATTTATATTTAGGACAATAAAATTCTAATTTTAATTCTTTATTTTTAATTTTAATTATTTTTGTTTTTTTCTTTTTTTTATTCATTTTGCATCATTTTTTTCTTCTTTTTTAAGAATATCCATTTTAAATTATATTTTCTTTTAGATTGAAATAGTAATTTTTTTCTTTTTAATTTTCTTTTTCTTTTAATATATTTTTTATGTCTTTTTTCTGAAGGTTTTTCATAAAACATCCTTTTTTTATATTCTATTAAAATTCCATCCTTATTTAATTGTTTTTTGAATAAATTTAAATAATAATCAAAAGGTTCAGATGCATTTTCTGGTATTTTTACTTCAACTGACATCTTTTTCTATATCCATTTTAATATTTTATAATTAATTTTATCAGTTTTAAAATATTCTTTTGTAAAATTAATGATTTTCTCATAATTAATGTCAATTTTACATGAACTTAATTCAATCCTTATATATTTATTTTCTATCCAAGTATCAATACAAATATGGCTTTCTAATATTGGTAAATATGCTGAAATTCCAAATAAGTTTGAATCTTTTTTACTTGGAATTTTTATTAAATTAAATGATTCAGGTATTGCTTTTAATTTTGAGATTTCACAAATTTGAAATAAATAATTTTTTATATAATTTTCTTCCATTAAGTTAATATCTTCTATCCATAAATTAATTAATAAAGTTATGCCATTAACAAAATTATCTTTAGTTAAATAAGTAACACAATATTCTTTAAACCAAAGAATTTCTCCATTTTCCATTCTAACAAGTACATTATCTCCTATTTTTTCTATAAGTTTTGCAATTTTATTATCAACTAAAACTAATATCTCCATTTTTCACTCCTTAAAAATCTTATTGAATATTTCATCATAATGTTCAACATAAATAATTTTAATATTTTTTAATAAATATTTTGGTAATTTCTTAATATCATCTTTATTTTGTTTAGGAATAAAAAAGGTATTAATATTATATCTTTTACCTGCAATAATTTTTTCTTTTAATCCACCAATTGGTAAAATTTCTCCACTTAAACTAATTTCACCTGTCATAGCAATATTCTTTGGAACTTCTTTATTTAATAATTTAGATAATAAAGCAGTTGTTAATGTTACTCCAGCACTCGGTCCTTCTTTAATTGATGAAGCACTTCCAGGGATATGAATATGAAAATCATTAATAGTAAATACTTTTTCATTTATTTTATATTTATCTTTATTTGCTTTTACATATGAAAAAGCTACTTGTGCACTTTCTTTAAGAATATTTCCTAAATTACCAGTAAAATTAATTTTTCCTTTTCCTTTATACATTAAAACTTCAATTTGTATTAAACTACCACCATATTCAGTATATGCTAATCCATTAACTACACCAACTCTATTTTTAAGGAAAATATTTTTATTAATTTTGTTATCTAAATATTTTTCTACTGTTTTTTCATCTATAATTTTGCTTTTTATTTCTTTTTTAATAGATATAGATTCTTTTACGATTTTTCTATAAATTTTAGCTAAGCATCTTTCAAGATTTCTTACTCCTGGTTCAATAGTATATTCATTAATAATTTTCTTAATAGCTTTATCTGTAATTTCAATATTTTCATTTTCTAATCCAGTTAATTTTTTCTGACGTGGTATTAAATGTTTTTTAGCTATATAAAACTTTTCTACATCAGTATATGCACGTAATTCAATTACTTCCAATCTATCTAATAATACTGGATTTATATTATATAAATAATTTGCAGTACAAATAAATAAAACTTTGCTAATATCATATTTTAAATCCAAATAATGGTCTTCAAATTGATAATTTTGTTCAGGGTCTAAAACTTCCATTAATGCTGCAATTGGGTCACCACGCCAATCTTTACCAACTTTATCAATTTCATCTAAACAAATAACAGGATTATCTGTTCCACAATCAATTAATGCTTTAATTATTTTTCCAGGTTTTGCTCCAATATATGTATATTGGAATCCACGAATTTCTGCTTCATCACGAATTCCACCTAAAGCAATATGATAATAATCTAATCCTAATGCTTCAGCAATAGAATTAACTAAAGTAGTTTTACCTGTCCCTGGTGGTCCCACAAAACATAAAACATTGATTGGTGGCTTATTTGTTTTAAGAAAAACACTAATATATTCTAAAATTCTTTCCTTAATTTGTTCTAATCCATAATGATTTTTATCTAAAGTTGCTTTAATTTTATTTATATCTTTAATTGGTTGTTTAATATTTCCCCAAGGAAGTTCCAATACAGTTTCAATATAATTTTTAATTGTTCCAGTTTCAGGAGAATAAACAGGTAAATTTTTCAATCTTTTTAATTGTTTTTCTATTCTTTTTCTTGCATATTTTGGTAAATTTTTTTCTTTCATTAATTTTTCATAATATTCTATATCTTTATTTTTATCACTAGATTCTCCTAATTCTTCTTTAATTTTTTCTAATTGTTTTTGTAATAATACTTTCTTTTGTTCAGCATCAAGTTCTTTTAATGCTTTTTTAGTAATTTCAGAATGTAATTCATTAGCTTTTAATTCATCTTTTAAGATTTCAACAAATATTTCTATTCTTTTATTTTCATCTAATTCATTTAATAATTGTAATTGACTTTCAGTACTAAAATATTTAGCAAAATTATCTAATGTTTGGATAACAATATTTGAAGGATATGTCCATAAGATTTTTAATAAATTACTATCAA
>CAYLKS010000152.1:0-3330 GCA_964384205.1 uncultured bacterium
TTACCCATTTGCGGACTGTCTTTACTGTTGTATTGAATTCTCTTGCTGCTGGCTTTTTCCCATAATTTAATGCATATTTGATTAATTTTTCTCTAATCCAAAAATTATCTTTACTTTCTTTCAAAATTGTATAATATTTAATATTGAAGGTAACAGTTTTTTGAGTCATGGTATCCTCCTTGTTTTTTTTGTTTTAAGTTTTTTTTCAAATTATACATACAATTTTTTTTAATTCAAGGGGATACCATGTCTCTTATTTTCCCAATCTTAACAGAAAATTAACTTGACATTTAATATTTCCTCGAATATAGTATAAAAAAAGGAGGATTGTGATTAAAGAAAAAAAGTTAATTGCAATAATTGATGATGAGCCGGATATTTTAAATCTTGTTAAAATAAATCTGGAGAAGTCAAATTTTGATACGGTTTCTTTTACAGAAGCTACTTCATTTTTAGAGTATTTAAAAAATAATAAAAAACCAGATTTGCTTATTTTAGATTTAATGTTGCCGGATTTAGATGGTATTGAATTATGTAAAGATTTAAGAAATTCACCAGAATATCAATATCTTCCTATTATTATTCTTTCTGCTAAAACAGAAGAAACTGATAAGATTTTAGGGTTAGAATTAGGCGCTGATGATTATATTGCTAAGCCTTTTTCTACTAAAGAATTAGTTGCGAGAGTAAAAGCAGTTTTAAGAAGACATTATTTTTATGTGGATAAAAAAGAAGATACAGATGGTATATTTGAGGTTAATAATATTTTGACAATAGATAAGCATAAATATTTAGTTTTTGTAAATGGAGAAACAATAAAGTTAACTCCTACAGAATTTAATATACTTAATATATTAGTGGAAAAGAAAGGCTGGGTTTATTCAAGAGATCAGATTTTAAATTCTTTATGGGGAAATGATAAAATTGTTATTGATAGAACTATAGATGTGCATATTAAAAATTTACGTGAAAAGTTAAAAGAAGCAGGCAAATATATAAAAAATGTTAGAGGTGTAGGATATAAGTTTGAAGAATGAGAAAAATATTTAATAAAATATTTGCAGGATATATTTTTATTATTTCTTTTTTATCATTGTTGTTTATTATTGTTACTATAAATTTGACTAAGGATTTTTATATTCATAATATAGAAAATTTTCTTCTTAAAATAAATAAGACTTCTGAACTAAATATAAGAAAATTTATAACAGAGGATCAAATTAAGGCTTTGAATTCTTATTTAAAATTTTTAAAGAATAAAACAGATATAAGATTTACGATAATTAAATCAAATGGCGAAGTTATTGGGGATTCTGATGAAGATTATAAAAAAATGGAAAATCATAAATCAAGGCCGGAAGTTCAGGATATTTTATTAAATAAACCTTATGGAATGTCTATAAGATATAGTCATACAGTTAAAGCAGATATGTTATATATTTCACGTAGTTTTAAAATAGGTGAAGATTTGTATATTCTTAGAACAAGCATGTATCTCAATCAAATTTATTTGTTATTTAAGTCGTTAAGAATAAAGCTGATTTATATTATAGGATTTATGTTATTTTTTTCACTGTTGATAGCTCTTTTGATTTCAAAATCTATTACAAATCCAATTGAATCACTTGTAAAGGTAACACAAAAAATTTCGCAGGGTGATTTTGATTTTTATATTCATTTGAAGAATAAAGATGAACTTAGTATTTTAGCAAATAGTATAAATTTGATGTCAGAAAAAATAAAAAAATTATTGAGCCATATACAAATTGAAAAAGAAAAATTGGAAAAAATAGTTAACAATATCAATGAGGCAATGATTGTTATTAAAGGAACGGGTGAGATCGTTCATTATAATAAAAGCTTCATTCAGATGTTTAATTTAGAGAATATTAGTAAAAATATGTTTTATTGGAATATAATTAAATCTCCTGAGTTACTTGAGTTTATTAATGATGTAGTTACAAATAATAACATAGGTACTGTAGAATTGAAGTATAATCAAAAATTTTTGCTTATGAGTTCAACAGTGATAAAAGAATCAAATGAATATATTTTTTTAATATATGATATTACGCAGATTAGGAATCTTTATGAAATAAAAAAAGATTTTGTTATAAATGTTTCACATGAATTAAAAACTCCACTTACTGCTATTAAAGGTTATATAGAAATGTTATATGAAGAGAAAAAGGATCAATATATAGATATAATAAAAAATCACACCGAAAGATTGATAAATATTGTAAATGATCTTGTAACTTTATCAAAATTGGAAAATGAAAAAGAATATCTTGCCGTTGAAAAGGTTCAATTATATCATCTTGTTTTAAATATAAAAAAGCTTTTTACACCAAAACTGCAGGAAAAAAATCTTGATTTGATTATTGATATTTCAGAAGATTTAATAATATTTAGTGATTATTTTAAATTAGAGCAGGTTTTTATTAATCTTCTGGATAATGGTATAAGATATACAGATAAAGGGTATATTAAAGTCAGTGCTAATCAGAAAGAAAATAAAGATATATATATAATAGTTGAAGATACCGGGATAGGAATCCCTAAAGATAAACTTGATAGAATATTCGAAAGATTTTATGTGGTTGACAAATCAAGATCTAAACAAACAGGTGGTACAGGACTTGGTTTGTCTATTGTCAAGCATATTATTCAGTTACTTGGAGGCAAAATAGAGGTTTCAAGTATTCAAAATAAAGGTACAAAATTTACCATAATATTACCGTTTAAAGAGAAATAAAATATTATATAATAAAATTCTAATTCTGTGATAATATTTGTAATTTTTTGATTATAGGGAGATAAAAAATTTGTATATTTGTAAAATTTTAAGTTAATTAATTTTTAAATATTGATATTTTAAGATTAAATTGTGTCAAATTGTATTTCTGACAATGTCAAATTAATTGTGTCATCCCCATTGGGAAAAGAAGAGCCATGGTCATTCCTTGCGTAAAAAAAATTGTATTTATAATTTGAAAAAAAATAAACACAAAAAACAAGGACCAGACCACGACCCTAAAAATATCTATCTTTAATATTAAAGATTATGCTATTTTAAGAAAAAGTAAAGGAGATTTTTGGATTAGAAAAAAATTAGTTGAATATGCATTAAATTATGGAAAAAGACAGCAGAAAAAATAATAGACCTATTTATTTTTTTGATAATTAAAAAATATTTGATGTTTTCTTTTTAAGTTCTTCTAATATATGTTCACTAATACCGTCGTCAATAATAGGATAGAATCCATTTTTTATTAGATTTTTCAATACTTTCACGACGTCAAAATCCAACTTTCCATTTTTTACATC
>CAYLKS010000153.1:0-3319 GCA_964384205.1 uncultured bacterium
ATTGATTTTTTAAAAAAGAAAAATACCGTAATTAGTAAGTTCCTAAAGCAATATAAAAATAATGAAAAATTGACAATTTATGGCAACGGAAATCAAAAAAGAAATTTCATACATGTGTTGGACGTATGTGAAATAATATACTTGGCACTAACTTCAAATAAAATTCCATATTGTACTAAAATTGATGTTGGATCGGAAGATGTAATTAGTATAAATGATCTAGCGAAATTATTTAATACAGATGTTATTTATACATCAGGCTTAGTTGGTAATAAAGACGTAAGTTTAGATTTGATAGAATTAAACAAATTTTATAAATGTAAATACAAATTAAAAGATTGGTTAAAAAATGAAATTAATAATTAATTTAACATCTGATAATTTTGAGATTAGAAAAGAAACTAGAAATATTTGTTTTGCTATATTAGACCAACGACTTCCCAATAAAAAAGATAAATATGTTTTAAATGTTTTTGGTGGAAATGAAGCACCTAAAAAGGCAGATTTTCATTACAAAGGTGATTTTACTAAGAGAGAAAATTTGGCACATGCATTTGAATATGCATTAGAAAATTATAATAAAGATGATTTATTCTTGGTTTTGGAAAATGATATTATAATTTGTTATAATTTTATTGATGCTGTTTTTTATTTTGAAAAATTAAGAAAAGACCCAAATAGTATTATTTCGGGTTTTAGCCATAGAAAAGATACAATTAAAAGTTTTATTAATAATTTTAAATTACATCTAATGACATTTCCAAATTCATATTATGGCTCTTCAACATGCTTTTGGTTAAAATTGTGGCAAATTGAACAATTATATGAATTTCAAAAGAAAACACCACCTGTATCACCGAAGGATGCCCAAGATTTATTGATTAGAAAATGGTTAATGGAAAATAAAATGACTTATTATGTAACAATTCCCAATATAGTGTCACATTTTGGTTATTATTCAACGATTTATTCAAGAACTGTTTTGGGGTTAAGGGAAACCTTTTGTTTTCTACATGATCCAATGGGATTACAATTTCCTGAGAAATACGGGACTTGACAATTTATAAAAAAATGATTATCATTGTTTTTAAAGGAGGAATATTATGAAGGAAAAATTAGAAGGATTGGTTAAAGAAGAACAAATGACCTTGGATGAATTTTTAAACATTGTTAAGGAACAGTATCAGGAAGGTAGTCATATTTCGGTATTTGTTAGTAATCCTGAATTAGGTACATTTCACTTTGAAAATTTTCCACATGATATAGCAGTCACTTATTTTGATGTTTTAACTGCTTTGGCTATTCTTTATAAAGGTGTAGAACATAACGTTGATTTTCAAGAATTTGCCGAAAAAACAATAAATCATTTGAATGAATTGTTAAATGATTTAGTACCAGTGGAAATTCAATAAAGGAGTTCATCATGGAAGAATTAATTAGACAAAATAAAATTATATTTGTGGCTAAAGAATCAACATTTTTGCCTAAGAAGAAGACTACATTAGCTGTTGGCTATGATTGCAGAATTGATTTAAGTGAAGGAATAGAAGAATCCAGTGAATATGGAATTCAAAAATTTTTTACTAAAGATGGTGTTCTTTATACAACAAAAGATTGTGTTTATAAGTTTTCTTTAGGTTTTAAATTGTATGTTCCATTACCTATCAAAGCCATTATTAGACCTAGAAGTTCTACTGTACATCGATTTGGGTTAGTTTTTGTGGATAGTGGTGTTATAGATAATGATTATTTTGATACTGTATGCTTTAGTTGTTATGCAATAAGGGGACTAGTTCCAATTACTTCACAGGAAAGAATTGCCCAACTATTATTCTTTGATACTTATGGCAAGGAAGAAATTGAAACTATTGTAGATGAAGAAATTTATAATAATTTTAAGCAAATAATGAAAAATTATATTCAAACAAATAGAGAAGGTGGTTATGGATCAACTAACAACGAAATGAATAAGATTTATTGTCCTCATTGTAAATCAGAAATGAAATCTGAAATGCTTCTAATGAATCAATGGACTGGAAGAAAGTATGAATCCTACTATCAAAATTGTTTTGTATGTCCTAAATGTGGGTATATAATACCAAAAACATAGTTGAAATTTAGGAGGATACAAAATGCAATTTGTAACATGTCCTTATTGTAGAAAAGGATTTTACATAAAAACTATAAAAGAAGAAGAACCATTTAGTCCCAAGCCTTCAGATTTAAATATTGAAGTTTTTGTTATGGCCCCACCCTTCCATGTAGATTTTAATATAGCTAATAATGTTTGGATGAAAGAATTACCCAAAGAAGAAAGAAAAATTGACAGAGAAAAATTCATGTCACAATGGATGGATTTATATCAAATAGTAACGGCAAATTCTATGATTCTTTTAATGCCAAGTAAACCTGGTTTGCAAGACATTACATTTGTAAATTCATTTGTTTCATTATACCTTCCATCAAAACAGGACTATATAATAGTAATTAGCAAATTTAAAGCTGAAGGTAGAGATGCTGAATCTGAAGTTGCGAAGGAATTTTTACAATCTTTTGGCTATCATACTATTCAACCTGAAACATATTTCGAAGGATATCCTGAACTTAAACTTATAACAATAGATAATAATAAAGCAATTTATTGGGGAAATTACGGTGTTAGAACACAATCTGAAACTCATGATTGGTTAATGAAACAATTTGATGATATTTATATTATCAAAAGTGAAGTTACAGATGAATATTTATATCATGGTGATTGCACATTTTTTATGTTAGACAATGAAAATGCAATGGTATGTACCAAAATAGTTAAAAGGAAACCAATTCGTGAATTAGAAAAATATGCTAATATTTATCCAGTTGATAAAGATTGCGCATATATGGGAATATGTAATAGCTTAAAATTAGGAACTTCATTGGTAATAAATGCATCTAATTTGCATAGAATGTCAAAAAAAGATAAATATTATGATTTGGAAGTTAAAAAGAATGAAACTTTAGAAAAAATTTGTAATGAACTTGGAATTGAAGTAATGTATTTAGATTTGAGTGAAGCAATGAAACTTGGAGCATTGCTAAGTTGTTTTATCACTCCTTTAAATTATCCAAATTTAATTCTTTTGCCACCAGATTTAATAAAGAAGGGATAAAAAATGAAATCATTAACTGAATGGCTAAATTCAGAAGAAACAAGAAGATTAAGAAAAATTAGCATTCGTAGAATGTTAGAACAGGTCTTTCTTCGTGATCCAATGAGAACCATTTATTATGATCCCGAAATAATGTATAGTCCAGTAGATGGAACTGTTTTATATGT
>CAYLKS010000154.1:0-3274 GCA_964384205.1 uncultured bacterium
ATACTATCCTTCTAATGTTTTATGGATGGCAATGCTATACTATAAAGTAGGATTGAACGATGTAGTTGTAAATATGGGTAAAAACATCATACTTAAAAATGCTACAATACCAAAGTCAGGGAATTCACCGGAGGAAAAAGAGGATATAGTAATACCAATAGATGAGCAGGGAGCTATGTTAATAAATTTCTACGGACGACCGGGCACCTTTCAAGTTAGACCATTTTCAGATGTAGTAAATGGCAAAATAAGTACGAGATTTTTTAAGAATAAACTGTTATTAGCCGGAGTTTATTCAGAAGGATTGCAGGATATTCATCAAACACCTTATGGTTCAATGTTTGGGATTGAAATGATAGCCAATGCTGTAACGCAAATTTTAAACAGAGAATATATTAAGTTTGCACCAGATTATATTAATATTTTAATTGTTCTATTTTTTGGATTGCTTATTAGCTATATAGTAGGAAGAAAATCAATACTATATAGCTATGTTGCAACTTTTTTGCTTGTTATTATCTACTTTTTTGTTGTAATATTCGTTTTTGACAAGTATAGATACGTATTAAATCTTAGTGCTCCATTAATTACAGGGATATTAACCCTTTTCACAATGATTGTATATAGAATATTAACAGAAGAAAAAGAGAAAAAGGTTATACAAAATATGTTTGCAAACTATGTAAGTAAATCTGTAGTGGAAGAACTGATAAAGCACCCTGAAAAGTTAGAATTAGGGGGCGAGGATAAGGAAATTACAGTTCTATTTTCAGATATAAGGGGTTTTACAACTCTGTCGGAAAAATTAGCTCCACAGGAATTAGTTGCTCATTTAAACGAATATTTATCCGCTATGACAGACATTATTTTTAAGTATGAAGGAACTCTTGATAAATATGTAGGGGATGAAATAATGGCATTCTGGAATGCTCCCGTAGAGCAACCAAATCATGCTGAACTTGCATGTTTGACAGCACTGGAAATGATGGAGAAGCTTCACGAGTTAAACGAGAATTGGCCAGAAGATAGAAGACTTAATATCGGTATCGGGATTAATACGGGTATAATGACTGTAGGTAATATGGGTTCAAAAAGCAGAATGGATTATACATTGATGGGAGATAGTGTAAACCTGGGAGCCAGGTTAGAAGGAACAAATAAAATATATGGAACAAATATAATTATAAGTGAATATACCTATGAAAAGGTTAAAGATAAATTCCTCTGTAGGGAACTTGATAATATAAGAGTAAAAGGTAAACACAAACCGGTTAAAATATATGAATTAATTGCAACTATTGAGGAGTTAAAAAACATTGAAAATGCAGAAGCTGCATAAAATTATCTCGACTTAATTTTTTCAGTTTTATTTTTACGCTTATTGACGATTCTTCAATAAAATAATATCTTTTATACACTAATAAATATTAAATATAGAAGGGTAGGCATTATGCCGACTTATGAATATAAATGTGAAAAATGTGGAAATATTTTTGAAGTTTTTCAAAAAATAACGGATGATCCGGTTAAAACCTGCCCTGAATGCGGGGGTAAAGTTTATCGTCTGATTAGTGGTGGTGTTGGTATTATTTTTAAAGGAAATGGTTTTTATGTAACTGATAATAAAACGAATAAATATAGCGAAAAATCAAAATCTAAAACTGAAAATTCCCCTGATTCGACTAACAATAAAGCAAAAGAATCATCGGTTAAGAAAAAAAGCTAATTTTTTTAAAACTTGTTTAATTTTCGTTTCATTCCCGGGTTATTTAAAAAATTAGTTAGTTTCTTCAGATATAATTAAGATTTATAATATTATAACCTCACTTATTATAACTTCCTGTCTTATTAAAAGTTATGTGATGCAATATTAGAGTGCACCCTTCACAATGGACACCAAGCTAGTTATATTTAAATGACAAGATGATCGGAGGAGGTCTTGTCTTATGAGAAATAGGCGATCATTTAATAAAAAATTTAAGAAAAATCTATTAAAACAAATAATCAGTGGTGGTACCACCACTGCCGCCGCGAGCAGAAAATACTCCATTGCATATGCAGTACAGGAGAGTAACCAAACAACTCGAAAGAGAAGGATACCATATAAACCATAAAGAGATTACATTAAAGAGATTACATTCATCTATAGGATATGTACCTCCTGAAGATTTTGAATAAGAAATATTAGTTGTTAAAGCACAAGAAAAAGAACAAAATAAAAAACAAGGAGTCTTGCCTAAATTAACTAATTAAGGGTCTAATTTCAAGGGTTTACTACATTTCCAATTACTAAAGAGATTCCAATCTATTTTCAGATATAAATGTTTTTCACAACTCTGTTTAAAAAAATTATCTCTATACAGCAACAGCAATTAATTGCTCATTTAAACGAATAATTTATCCGTATTAATTTCTTATTACTCAACACGAATTAATAAAAATCATTTTAATAATAATTTCCTATAATGGATATTATGTCTACTAATTCCAATATAACTAACTGTAATAGATATAATCTTTTACAATTCTGTTGTTATTTCCTACTCTATTCTTTTAGCTCGCATATAACTTATTTATCTTGTGTTAATGACTTTCTATTATGGTATCACTCATCTAATGTAGGGAACTTTATTGCATTTTTAAATAAGATTTGTAATTGTGTTTTAATTTTACTGCTTTAATTTTTTTTCAGAATATCCGCATATTTCGAACTAGTTAATAATCAACCTCTTAATATTTTTCGTGAATTTGTAAAGCTCCTTTTTAATTCCCATTTTAATACTGCCTTTTTTTAAAATACCTAAACTATTCTTTGAATACTTCATCTCCTTAATTATTCATCAGTTAATATAAACACTTAAATACTTATAAGTTATAATTATGAAAAATATTAAATAAATAATAATTATGTTTAAATATATCTATAATATTTATAAATGTTTTACATTATTATAACATAGAAAATATTTATATTGTATAAAAAATATTAACATTAAAAATCTAAATATTGCGATTTAAAATAAAACAAAAGTAATAATTGAAATATTTGTAATTATAGTTTTTAAGAAAATGTTTTGGATAGAAAATTATTCTAAGCCTTATTTTATAAACAAGATAGTTTGGTTATAGTTATTTTAGTTTAGTTATTAAGGATAAAAAATATATTAAGAAGTTCAACGATTATATTGAAGATAATCAAGATAGGATTGAAGAATTAATTGGGCAGATATTTTATCAATAATTTTCCTCTGTTTTTTTTGCTTAACATTCCCAG
>CAYLKS010000155.1:0-3233 GCA_964384205.1 uncultured bacterium
TAAAAAAATTAAAAAACAAGTGGAATATATCTGGTTGGGTTAGAATAAAAAAGGATTAAAAATGGACGAGAACGCATGTAATTCTTGTATGTTTTGGGAGTTTGAAGACTTTGTAATGAGAACAGACGGCGTACATGATATGGTAGGTTTTTGTAAAATTTCTGGCGAATTAGTTGACCATGATTCTACTTGTCCCTACTACAAATGTTTTTTCGAGGGAATATTTGACAGAAAAGGATTAAAAAATCCCATAACTGGAAAAATAATAGAAAAATGAACAAATTCCCTAACAGAGCAATCATAATTGGCGGAGGATATAGCATCAAAGAAGGAATGCAGTTTGGCCTGTTTGATAAAATAAAAACAGAATTTACTGTAGGCCTGAATTCTGCATACAAATTTATAGAACCTACAATAGAAATATGGGTCGATTGGAGTTTTTGGGCCGGGCGTAACACAGAGCCAAATAAAGACAAGATATTACAATTAAACTCCTTAAAGGTGTGTAATATATCCGCAATTCGAAAAGAAACATCTATACCTAACGATATTATCCCGTTATATTGCAAAGGGAATGTCAGACCATCTGAAATGTTTTCTAAAAAAGCAGTATTTTCTCCTGCGTTGTGCGGCTATTTCGGATTAACAATAACAGCAAACATATTAAACAAGTTGACACACGGAGGCGAAATATATTTGCTAGGATATGATTTCGGAGATATCGGCAAAACAGACAATAAGGGTAGAGCAATAACACATTTTTATCAGGGACAAATAGAACATCGTGGAATTGGATTGATAAAATATTATAAAGCAAAAGAAACAAACGCAGATACTATATTTAAAATGTATGTTGAGGATTTTCCAAATATAAAAATATATAATGTTTCTATGATTAGCAAAATAAATATTTTTGAAAAAACATCATATCAAGATTTTTTTCAAAAAATAAAAAATAATCCTATAAAAATAAACAAACCGTATGTTAAGTCTGAAATAGCAAAACTATTAAACACCCTAATGGGAGTGTAATTTATGGATAAAGTTTATTATGGAAACATTTTAGACAAAATCGGAAAAGAGGAATGCATTATTTGTATTACCAGCAACGGGAGTATAAGAAAAGACGGAACTGCCGTTATGGGTCGGGGGATAGGAAAAGAAATATCCAAAATGTATCCAGATTTGCCAAAAATACTGGGGGAAAAGATAAAAGAAGACGGAAATGTTATTTCTGCGTTGAAAAAAGTAAAAAACACGCTAATTGTTTCTTTTCCTGTAAAACCCTGTTATGATATTGCGAACAAAAATGTAGATAATGTAGTTGAACACAAGAGAAAAAATTTTAAACCCGGAGACAGGGTTCCGGGCTGGGCGTGCAAGGCATCAATAGATATTATAAGGAAATCAATGAGAACATTAAGCTCTTTTGTGTTTAATACGGGAATAAAAGCATATTTACCAAAACCAGGATGTGGAAGTGACGGATTGAAGTGGGAGGATGTAAAAGAGGCAATTAAATATTGTAAAGCAAACAAAATAATAATTTGTGACTTCCCAAACAAGGAAAAATAAATGTTTCTCAAATTGTTTCAAAAAACACTTAACATACAACAATGGAAAGGTTGGATAACAATAGAAAATAATAAAACATGTGTTTTATTAGATAAAGAAAGCAAAACCTTTTTAATTGTCATATCATACAAAGACTTATTTTTTGATTTGCCAAAAAGCCTGTTTCACGAACTTTTTCATATAAAATATCCCAATGCATCTGAACATATAATAGAAAAAATAACCGAATATTATCTTAAATCTGTGTGGAAACGAACAATTCTACCTCTACAATGCCTTCTGATTGTCCTTCTGATATCTCTCCCTTTACTCTTATTTTTTCTTTCGGGAAAACCCTAATATCTACATAATTAATCTCATCAGAAAGAACATATTCTCTGTTTTCTTTTCCCTCTATAACCAGTTTCACGCTATTCATATTTGTTTTTTTAACCACAACGCATTTTATGGTGTTCAAATAAGGCACAACCAAATAATCTAAACTCAAAACATCATTTTCCATTCCCGAAGACTCCTGCCCAGATTCCTGTCCAGACTCTGGAAACATCTCAAATCTCTTACTCCTACTATATAAATAGTTTTCCTGCATTTGTTTTGTTATTCCAATGGTTTCTATGTTTTCTGTGGGAATTTGTGTTTGTTCTGACGTAACATTATAAATTATTGCAATTGGATACTCTTGTGGGGTCAAACTCTCATGTATTTCTTTTGTTTTAAAATAATATTTCAAATCATCTGGATCATTATTATCTACCTGTGCAGAAACTAAAACAAAATAATGCTTTATTTCTCCAGATTCTGGTCTCGGTATCTCTACATTAGTATCCGCCACAGGAGTAAGCCTTGCATATAATACGGATGTATATAACCCAGAAACCCTTACCCACAGATTATTATCTCCCAAGTCTATCGGTTCTATTGTAAAATTTTCAACCTGAATTTTGGGAATAGATAAAAATAAATTCAAGAAAATTTGCCTTAACATATGATTTATCCCGGCCGACGCAAACCCAACATTCCTTATATCCCTCAATGTCCTTTCATCAAAATCGTCGCTCCCAAATTCTTTCCATATTTTACATATTGCAATACGAGTTTTGTTATCTCCTATATTTGGAGCATATTTATTTGCAACAAATGTTCCATCGCTTTGCATATAAATCCAAACCCAACGATCCTCACTATAACTAGGAATATCCACATAAGTCCCATCTGTTATCACAGGATTATCTATATCATCAAAATATGCCATTGCGGGATGAATATAAATTTGATTTTGAGTTAATTTTGTGGGTTCTGCTCCAGATATTATTCTATATTGAATTATACTACGAATTGCCGGCCAGAGCATTTTATATGTCGGCAAGTTAGACAAAACGTTTTCTTTCTCTACACCCGTCGTGCCAAGTGTAGGAGCTAATGTTGAATTTAAAGCTCCACCCCTTAATGTTTTCTGTATTTCTTTTTGAATTTGCTGTTTAATAATTAAGTTTAAGGGCAAATCTCTCATAATTATTCTCCCTGTATTATTCCAATACTGTCGTTCCAATAATACTCTATTATATTTTCATAGTTTTTCCAGTTTAACAAAACCTTATCTTTGAACCAAATACTAGTTAACAGCTCTAATGTCAATTGAGAGTATGTCCCTATATCTT
>CAYLKS010000156.1:0-3190 GCA_964384205.1 uncultured bacterium
AATTCAATAGATTCTGGAATTATATTTTCTATAAGATTTAATATTTCTTTTTTAATTTTTCCTACCATTTTAGCTTCCTTTTTGTTTCTATTTATTCCAAATTTCTCTATTCCATTTCTCAACAAATGTATCTCTTACAGGCTTATAGACTTTATTGAAAAATTTGTTATGATTTTGTAATATTTCTAAAGGAAATTGATCTATATATTCTCTTATTTCTTTCAAACACTTCTGGAAATTTTCATTTGTTTTAAATCTTAACAATACATTATTGAATTTTCTATCATCCATTTTTTCCTTTCCAAAAAGAAAGATTCTTTCATTATTTTCCTTTACATACTGAAGTTCAATTCCAAAAATGTCTATTCTATTATCATTGTTATTATTATTTGAATTATTGAAAATTTCCAGATTTTTATTTGATTTTTTCTTTCTTGAATTTTTTATTTTGACATTATAGGCAAGATGCCTATTCTTCAAGCATGCGTAAAATGTTGAAAAGAATATAGCTAAACTTTTTGATTCTGTATCTGAAAAACCTAATTTTCTAAATCTTTCATATTGCATTATTGCCATTACTTGAAACCTTCCGATCATTTCAACCTCCTTTTTTTCTTATTATTATATCACAAAATAAGAAATTGTCAATAAGATTCAAAAATTTCAAACTCATTTATAAAAGCTAATTCTTTGAAAAATCTGAAGTTTCAGTATAGAAAATAGAAAATATGAAGTTATAAAAAATATGTACTAATTCAAATTCTTGTTTTCTAATTCTTCTATTTCAATATCTAAAAAATCTTGGCTTATCAAGTCAGAAAAATATGTTTTGATAATGTCGCATATAAGGAAGGTGATATAGAATTTATTTTCAGGTTTTTCTATTTTATCTAAAATATGTTCTTTTATGTCTTTTATGATTGCTTCTATTTTATCTTTATGATTATCAAGTAAAGTATATAAGAAATATTCTAATTCTTTGAAGTTATGAATTATGTCATCTATTTTCTTATCTTTGAAAAGGCTTATGCTTTGCATTTTTATTTTTCTTTTATTTTAATTTCGGCATTTTTATTTTTCCAAGCTTTTATTATCTCTTTTATTTTTTCTATATTTTCTATTTCTACACAATTATCACATTCAGAAACCTTTATTCTCCTATTTCCCAAAGATTTTATTGGTTCAGTATAAGCTTCATGTCTATAACAATAGACATATTTACTATTTCTTTTTATAATGAAGCCGTCTCCTTTATAAGTCCCATTATTATACCACATTTCTATTTCTTTATTTTCTTCTAAAGCTTTTAAGATTTTTTTAATCATAAAAACCTCCTTTCAAGTTTTTCTTATTATTATATCACAAGATTGAAATTTTGCAAGTGTTCAGAATACAGAAATCTTGTGAAAATGATTTATAGGCAGTATAAGAAGGTATAGAGATTATAGAAGTTATGAGAGATTTATTTTTGAGTATTTAGTTAGTTCTTATAGTATATCCACTCTTTTCTGTTTAAAGTTATGGTTTTGAACTTATCTGAGAAGTCATGATAGTTTTCTTTTATCTCTTTTTCAATGTAGTTAAGATATTTCATATTTGCATCAAGCAATCTTATATCAATTTCTTCCTTATAGAACTTATCAAACAATATTTCTCTTTCTTTGTTTATTGCATTATAAACATCTTTGCAATGTATTATATTGTTTTCTAATAGATACATTATTTCTTCTATCTTTCCTTCTTTTACCAACTCTTTAACTTTTTCTTTTTTCATAATTTTCACCTCCATTTCGATTTTTTATATTCTGCAAAATCTTTTATTGCAAGTATAGTAACTACTTTTATCATTTTCTATTATCTTTTATCTTATTATTATCATCTTTTTATTTAGCAATAAAAATAACTATTTCTATAGTAATCTCTATACTTTTCTCTTTTTATTAAAGCTATCAAATAATCTATCTTTCCATTATTTTCCACTTCCTTTACTCTAATATAGAAGAATTCAAATATTAGAGACAATCCTTCAATATTAAAGAAATCATCAGCTTTCATAACTATATAATTTTCTCTTATGATATCTAATATGTTCTTCCTATTTCTTTTCCTTTCCTTTTCTTTAATCATCTAAACCTCCTTTCAAAATTTTTTCTCTATGAAAAAATTTTATCAAAAATATAAGAAGTTTAAATTTTATCAAAAATTTCTATAAAGTAAGTTTCTCTCTTATCTTTAATATCCCTACAAATTATAACTTTCTTGTCATCAAAACATCCTAAAAAGAATTTATAGTTTTTATCATTCAAAACTTTGAGACTATAAAATGCTTTTTCTATTTCTTCTTTATCAATCATTTTCATAAAATCATTATAAGAAATTTGTTTTATGTCTTTTATTAAGTTAAGATCGAAGTGTTCAGGTATAAATACTTCATATTTGTTTGAAAGGCCTATGAAGATAAAGTCTTTTTCTTTTTTCATTTTTAACCTCCTTTTAGTTTTTTCTCTATTTCTTATTATTATCACAAAATCGGAATAAGTCAAGTCTCAAAGAATTTTATCTTAAGCAATTTTGATTGATTGTTTTGATTTCTTTTTGTTTTTTCTTTAATTTTTAAGCTTTTTCTTTATTTTTTTTTTAGCATTTTCCATTTTTGAAAAATGCTATTAAGGTAATAAGAAGATGAGTTGCTATTTTGTGTTATTTTTAGAAAAATCGTGTTAATCCCTTAGAAATATTTCATTTATCTATTTGTTTAGTAAAGAATATGTTAACATAAAATAACACTTTTTGCATTATTTGTATTACTAAAATTTTGAGAAGATTAAAAATTTCAAATTCATTTTATAGAAAATAATCTTGCAAAATTTTTTAATGACAAGTATAGCGATCAGAATTGTTTTTGATTTTTGAATTGATTGAAAATTTCCAATTCGTTTATGTTTTATAAAGCTTGCAAAATTTTTTATATTGCAGTATAGAAACCAGATTGATTGTTTAGTATTTTGGTAAATTATTATTTTAGTAAAGAATATTGTTTATTAATTTAGTAAATTTTATTGTTTAGTTATTTAGTATTTTTATTTTCTGATAAGTTTATTTAGGTTTATGATTTTATGATTTTTGATAAAAGGAAAAAGCCTACAAGGATATTAAGTCCTTGTAGGCTTTAAGGAATATTAAAAACCTA
>CAYLKS010000157.1:0-1622 GCA_964384205.1 uncultured bacterium
CAAAACTTATATCTGCCTGTTTTGACGAAAGTTCTGTACTATAATTATAAGACACACCACTTAAAAATTCAGTTAAATCATACTCTTTTCCATTTATATCATAAACCAAACACTGTGTTCTTATTTTCAACAACTTCTGATTTAACTTCACAGCAATATCTGTATATTCTGATTTAGTTTCATACTCACAAATTATTTTATATTCTGTTATTTCTGGTTTGGTATGAATAACAATATCTTTCTCTCCAACTATATATATTTCCTCGCCCTCAACATCCAATATTCTAAAGTTCTTATTAGATACTCCATCTGTAAATAAAATGTGGAGAGATGTCCATGTTTCGTTTCTATTTCTCTGCTTTGCTGTCAAAATAAGCCGATTGTTATCAAAATCCTTATCTATTTCCGTTATCTCAAAATAGGTATCATCCTCTATAATGACAAAATTACTGTTCTGTTCATCTGTGCCAAAATCGTCATATACCTTTGCATTACAAACATAATTATCAAACAAAAGAAAATCAAAATCTTTATCAAATTGCAACGAATATTTAAAAACATTTTTGCCATTATTCGTTCCTATCTTTGTCATTGAAACATTAAACTCCGAAAAAACAGAAGAATTGCCGCTGTCTTTAACCGCAAAATCTATCTTACATTCCTCGCAACTACTCTCCGCAATAACCTCAAATAAGGGATATTGAGAATAAATACTGCCAGATGGGATAATAGATGTTATTTCTGGCGGACTACCAATAATAGTTGTTGAAATATTATCTGTTATGCCTGTGTCTATGCTGTCGTTTATGTCCTGGATTGGTGCATCTATCAACATATCACCATCATTTATGCCATCAGAAATTACATTAGAAACATTATCAGAAATATTAACTAATGGTATATCTATTAAAATATTTTGAATATCATCTGTCATTGTAGAATCAATATTGTCAGAAAAATCATAAATTGGAGCAGGCAAAACAGAATTACAAATATTATCTGCAAAAGAAGACAAAGAATCGTCTTTTTGCAAAATAACAACATTTAATAACTGATTAGTTATCTCATCGCTACAAACATGATTAATGCTATCTTGTAATTCTATCTCTATTTCTGCCATATTATTCTACCGTAAAATGATATGTTACTTTTAAATTATTATTTGGATCTACTGTTGCTGAATCATTTAATACTGCCCTTGTTAAATACTTTCCATTGCTCAACTTTAACCCTACTTCCCAAATATCATATGTCGCATCAAAATAGGTAAATGTATGAGAACAAACAAGCCCAAAATCTCCCTCTTCTGCCTTACTACAACTTTCTTCTCTCAACACACTTTTTAATGTTGGGCTATCGCTTGCGGACCCAGAAGAATTATCTGTCCCTATTCCTATCAAAGAAATACCACTAACACCAGACGCAACAAAGTCTGTCTTATGAACATCAAATGTGTAATTATGAACAACCTGCCTTTGTCTCAATCTTCCTTGTCTATCATAAACTTCTATCTCAATCCAACCCTTCATTATGCACCTCCCGCATAAAAATACATTATAACTTTTAAATTTTTAGTTTGATCTACCACAACATAAGGAAATGTTATCCTATTTTTTAATGTC
>CAYLKS010000157.1:1722-3186 GCA_964384205.1 uncultured bacterium
TTTATTTTATCTTTCATGCCTACGCCTCCTTTACCGACAAAACGGTTTGATATTTTTGTTCCCATTCTTGATTTGATTTTATATTTGTCATATCGCTCTCTATTCCATACACATAAAACGCAAAACTTTCATTTAGGGGTGTTCTCACATAAATCTGCTTACCTTTCATATTTTTTGCTATTTCAAACTCACTTCTTGGCAACCAATTCCAACCCAAAGTAAAATCCTTTTTAACTATCCCTTGTTTCAAATATTGACGAACAAATGTTATATCTGTGTCCTCTCCTTTTATATTATACCTAAAAACACTAAAACCTGTCAAGCGATTTTTTAATTCTTTGTCTGTCAAAATTGCAAAATTATCCAAATACAAAGAAGAATTATCGCCATAAAACTCAAAAACCAAAGGACATCTAGTATTAAACTTAATCACTTCATTTTCAAATTCTTTATCTTTATATTTTTTATGATAAAAAATCTTGCCAGTATTTTTGTCATAAACCTTAAAAGAAACCTCTCCCTCTACCGCTATATCCATACAAACCACAATCTGCTCTGTTTCTACATCCCATTCCGTATAAAATCTACCACCATTACCAAATTTAACAAACTGAACTGTTGGCTTTGTAAAATAATTACTCACAAAACAATCCGAAAGAACCAAATTTTCATATTGCCAATTATCTGCTATCCCATCGCTATTTGTATCTTTTTCAAAAGAAAAATTCGTATTAGCTGGATTTGTAACTATCCACTTTACAGGATAAGGTTCTCCATATCTTTGGTTGCCATAAATTCTCATTCTTTCCTCAAACTCCGATAAAAACAAGTTCTTATATTCGTCCAACCCCCCCACATTTTCTTCAAAATAATACATATACAAAAACTTTAAATCATCTTCTTTTATCCCTATATTTTCATAAGATTTAACAGACCATATGTCCCACAAACGATAAGAATCTCCAACTCCAAGATTCTCATACAAAGAACTTAAAAACAAATGTGATTGATTTTCTACAAACCCTACTGTCTGTTCAATCTCCACATTTCTTATTCCTGCCGTTGTAAACGGAACCACCCCGCCATATTTTTTATCATTCTCATCAACATAAATTACTGCTCTATATTCATAATCAGTAGCCTCGTCTAATCCTGCTATTGTTTGAAAAACATAAGCAGGTTGGGTAAAATCTGTTATTGCTTGAACCGATGTAGAAATAACATTGGCGGGATTGTCTTTTCTCCAATATTCAAAATAAACATTTACAGAACTATTGTTTTCTGCAGATATTATTCTACCAACCAAATCTACTGAATATTTTGCCTTGTTTCTAATCCTACAAGTTTCTATGCTCAATACAGAATCTACAAAAGAGGACATCTCCATATAAAAACCAGTTGGCACAACCAACGACTCTCCTATGTTTAACTCTGTAAACCCATAGGCTCCTACAAGCTCATCAA
>CAYLKS010000158.1:0-3145 GCA_964384205.1 uncultured bacterium
TATTAATCCATCAATAATATTTTTATTTTTTTCTTGATAAATTTGTTAAACCTTATCCATCCTTAAATTCAATCATTTATAAAATCTTAAAAGTTACTGAGATATCTTTTTCCGTCAATTATCACTATCTATAAAGCAATGTAAAATAATCTAAATAATCAAAAAAAGTTTCAACACATTTAAAATAGCAATAGTTAATTTAAAAAATTAACTATTGACAAGGGTGTAAAAAATTTTTATCATAAAGACATTAATTCTTATTAAAAAGGAGATGAAAAATATTTAAAAATATTTATACTTTTTTTATATTTCTTTTCGTTTTTATAAAAACTATTTCCGCTGAAACTTTTTATACATTTGAATTTAATTATTATACATATGAAAAATTTGCCAACCTTGTAATAAAAAGTGATGAACCAAATTTATCAATAAAAATCAAAAATCGATTCTTATATAATGTCTCCCCTGAAAAATTAAATTATCTAAAAATGGATATTTCCTCACTACCTTTTGGAGATAATATAATTACAATAACTTTATTCAAAAATAATAATCTCTTCAAAAAAGATACTCTAATCTTAACAAAACTCCCCCCAAAAGCGAATGAAGTGAAAATAAATAAAATTAATGGACTGTTATATGTCAGAGGAAAAAGATTTTATCCTTTTGGATTTTATTGCTATTCTCCAGTTCAAAAAACATTACCAGCAGAAGAAGTAACAAGAGGATTTAATCTTTTCTCTCCATATCAACATAACTACAAAAAAACAATAAAAGAACGAAAAGCATATATGGATAGATGTGCCCAGCTCGGGATGAAAGTCAACTACCATTTAGCAGCATTAATTGGAGGAGGTGGTGTCGGTTCTAAACAATTCAAAATTTCTGATAAAGAAAAAGAAAAACTATTAGAAAATGAAATAAAAACATTTAAAAATCATCCGGCATTATTAGCATGGTATATAAATGATGAACCTGTTGGTCAAGGAGTCTCTGTTTCATATCTGGAAAAAATGTACAAAAAAGTAAAAGAATTAGATCCTTATCATCCTGTTTCAATAGTATTTATGACTCCTTCAAAAGCCAAACTCTATAAAAATGCTATGGATATTGTAATGGCAGATCCATATCCAATGCCCGGCGGTACTGTTGTAGAAGTAGAGCAAGTTACAAAATTATTAAAACATGATTTTTATTTTGATAAACCTGTATGGATCGTTCCTCAAGCTTTCGGTGGAAATGAAATGTGGGAACGTGAACCAACACCAGATGAATTATATATAATGACTTATCTTGCAATCGCAAATGGTGCAACTGGTATTCAATATTTTATCAGACACGGTTATAATTCCTTCCCAAAATCCACCATAGCATGGTCAAAAGCAAGTCAAGCTGCTCTTGAAAATATCGAAATAATACCATTCATTGAAAAAAACGATAGCATCTCTACAGAATATAACGATTCATTAACTATAACAAAATATTATAAAAAAGATAGTGTACTAATCCTGATACTTAATAAAACTAATTCTCCTGTAGAATATTTATTACCAAAAAAAAATCTACCTTCCGATACTGCATTTGTTCTTTTCAAAAATAGGAATATAATGGCAAAAAATAATAATTTCAAAATATTCATTGAAGGATATTCTGTTAAACATCTCCTATTTCGTAAAAATAAAACTCACAATGACTATAATAACATATTTATAAACGGAGATTTTGAATCAATTTATGCTGCCAGCGTCCCTGCTGGATGTTATGTGAATATAGGAAAAGACAGAGGTGCTAACTATTTTGTTACAACAGAAGAAGCTTATACAGGTAATCATTCCCTTAAAATAACAAATCCGTGTTATAAATGCTCTCCCACTTTTTCTTTCAAAAGACGAATATTATATCCTGCAAAATCATACTATTTTTCCTTTTATGCTAAAGGCTATCCTACAAATCTAAAAACAGAACAAAATTTCTTTGAAAAATTATTCTCCTTTGTAAGTACAGAGGAAAAAGAAAAATTACAGGTAAGAATTAAATTATCCAATATAGATACTCTTTTTGAAGTGGACTCCTCATGGAAAAAATATGAATTTTTCTTATCAATTCCTGAGACAACCAATGTATTAGAGCAATCGACCTCATTAAACGTCTATGGGCAAGGAACATTTTTTATTGATAATATCAAACTTATCGAAGACCCAATCATAACCACAACAACAATTGATAAAAAACTTTTAATATCAATAAAAAGTAAATTTAAAAACCTTCAATTCAAATATTCGCTTGATAATAAAAATTTCAAAAAACTTACCAATGATACTATTGTAGTTGATTCATCTACATTCCTAACTCTATACATGGAAAAAAATAATAAAATAGTAAGCAAAATATCAAAAAAATGTTTACTCCATAAAGCAGTAGGAGAGAATATTACCTATTTGAAACCATATAGTCCAAGATATCCAGGCTATGGCGATAGAACTCTTATAGATGGATTAACTGCTGGCAGTGATTTTCGAGATAAAAATTATTTAGGATTTGAAAAAAATAATCTTGATGTGTTAATTGTATTTAGAAAACCTGTTCAGGTTAATAAAATATCAATTAAATTTTTACAAAATATTGCCTATTGGATATTTTTACCAAAGTATGTAAAAATAGGTTTATCTGAAGATAATATAAATTATCATTATTATACAATTAAAAATTCAATACCTGCTCAAAAACGAGACGTATTTTCCCATACATTTTCATTCAAAATAAATTCCCAAAAACAATTTAAATACCTAAAAGTATTTGCAAAAAATTTGGGAATATGTCCCAAATGGCATAGAGGCTATCCTGGAAACTGCTGGTTATTCACTGATGAAATTATTGTAGAATAAAAGAAAATTGTTTTGCCAGCCCATGCCACAACTTGCACCACTTCCCCAAAATATATCTTAAATTAAATTTTTTTATATTTTTTGCATAATAAATTAAATTTTTATAAACTCAATACCACAGGTATTACAAAAAATATAAAGATGGTATGTGAGAATAATTGTAATTCATATCACCTTATACCAAATATAGATAAATAAAAAACAAAATAAGGAAGAAATCTTAAATCAAATAGATTTCAAGAAGTTAAGTAAAGATTGTA
>CAYLKS010000159.1:0-3116 GCA_964384205.1 uncultured bacterium
AAAGTGTATTAAATCAGACATATCAAGATTTTGAGGTTATTGTAGTTGACGATGGCTCTATAAAGAAACCAGAAAAGTAATTTGAAAAATTTTAAAAAAGATGAAAGTTTAAAAGTGTTAATTTGGAATTATTATAAATTAGACCTAATAAATCTTGTTTTAAAAGCAATTAAGATGATTTAAGAGAAAAATGAAGAAGACGATTAGATCTGGTAAAATGAAGAAATAATTTAAATAAAAAATGAAAATATTATTAGTAAATAGTTTATACTATCCAAATTCAATGGGTGGGGCCGAGAAATCTACACAGTTGCTTGCTGAAGGGCTTGTTAATAGGGGATTTAAAGTTGTAGTTGTTTGTATCCATTCTCATAAAGATTCTATAAAATATCATAACGGCGTTAAAATTTACTATCTTTATCATAGAAATGTATATTTTAGATTCAAGAAAAGAAATTTTTTAGATAATGTGTTAAAACCATTAAATCATTTGATTGATTTGTATAATCCTTGGATTGGGAAAGTTTTCAATAATATATTAAACATAGAAAAACCAGATATAGTCCATACAAATAACATCTATGGTTTATCACCAATAATTTGGAAAGAAGTAAAAAAATTAAAAATTCCTTTAGTGCACACTCTACGTGATTATCAACTTATATGTGCTCGAGGAGTTATGTTTAAAAAGCATAAGTTATGTAAAAATCAATGTTTAGAATGTAAAATATTAACTTTAACTAAAAAGTGTCTTTCAAAAAGTATCAATGTTGTTGTAGGAATAAGTAATTATGTTTTAAAAAAACATTTAGAATATGGCTTATTTAAAAACATCAAAAAAATAGTAATTCCCAATCCATTGTTTTCTGAACCTCTTTCTTCACCCAAAATATGCGTTAATAAGCCTTTAAGATTTCTCTATTTGGGTGGTATTTTTGAACATAAAGGTTTTTACCTTTTAATGAACACATTTTCAAAATTGGAAAAAATAAGTAATAATTATGAATTATGGATAGGAGGAAAAGGAAGGTATGAAAGAAGGGTTAGTAAAAATGTAAAATTTTTGGGCTTTGTAAAATCAGAAAATATTTATCCAAAAGTAGATGTGGTTATCATTCCCTCATTATGGAATGAATCGTTTGGTAGAATTGTAATAGAGGCGAATTCTTATGGATTGCCAGTGATTGGTTCTGATCGGGGGGGGATACCCGAGATTATTAGACATGAAGAAACAGGATTTATTTTCAATGCTGATAAAGAAGATGATTTATTAAAATATACAAAAATGTTTATTGATGAACCTGAATTAGTTTTAAAATTGTCTCCTAATTGTTTAAAATATTCTGAAAATTTCAAGAAAGAAAAGATTTTAGATGCCTATATAAGACTTTATAAGAGTTTAGTGGCTAAAAATGCTTAAACTTATATATTTTTAATTGATAATTTATTTTTTGTGATTCCTTTAGATGATCAATTACCTTTTTGTCATTGAAAACTGAAATTAAAATAATATTGGGTTGGGAGATAATTCTCAGTGCTATATCGTTTTATATCTTATAATAGCTCTATATTTAAAAAGGGGTAAAGTTTATAAAAATCACTTTAGTGTCTACAAAAGATATTATTAATTTTTTAATATGTTATTTTTTATTTGTTTCTATTCCACTTGGCATTTTTAACCAAGGTTTTTGGCAAACATTGTGGGGGATAAAACTTATAATACCACCAATCATAATATTATATCTATCATTCTTGGTCTCGCCGTCCCTATTTAAGGAGTTTGTGAAAAAGGTTATGAAAATGTACCTTTTATTATTCATTCCCATTTTTGTGATTGCTATATTGGAAAACTTCTTAGGGTTCTTTTTTAACAAATGTGTTAGGTATTCCGTATGGGAAAAGTTTTTAAAAATATCTCATATAGAGGGCACTTTTAGGACAATAGCAACATTTTGAAGCCGTATGATTTTGGTTTTTTTGTAATATCTGTGTTTGCCTTAAGTCGCCTTATAAAACTAAAAAGGAGTAAAATATGAAGTTGCATTTTTTGAGTATGGGAAGTGTTACACTATATTTATCCACTTCTAGGACAAACATAACATCTTTTATCTATTCTATTTTTATCTATTCTATTATTATTTTTACTTCTATTTTTGGTATTTATAAATTTTATCCGAAACAGTAAAATTAAAATGTTTTTATTTCTTTTGGTCTCCACCAATTGTAGTTTTAGCAATTTTTTATGCTTATAATGTCTTTTCTCAAAGTGAAATTTCCCTTTTCTTAACTAAATCTTTAGCGGAAAGGTTTTATATATGGTCAAATGCTTTGAACAGCTTTCCAATAAAAGATACATTCCATTTCTTATTTGATTATGGAATAGGTAGTATAGGTAGCGCACAAATAAAAGTCAATCCTTATGCTTATAATCCTATTAATTTTGGATTAGTAGGAACTATATTATTAGTAGGAATATCGCTTATTAGCATTAAAAAATCATTTTTAAAAATTAGAGAATTAGATTGGATGCAAGTTGGTTTTGCATTGCTAATTGCATTAATGATTTTTATTCAAGGATTTTTTGTTTCTTATGCCGAAGGACTTCTTAGTTGGGGCATATTGTGGTTAGGGATTATATATTTAAGAATTTCTCATACAATAGATTATAATGATGCTCATTTCAGACAAAATTGATTTTAAATTGAGGTGTTTGATGAGAAATAATGATTGTTCTATTTACATTGACGGGCTCTTTTATAAAGGTGCTGGGATAGGCAGGTATTACGAGTCTTTGCTTAAAGGATTGGCAAAAAAAGGGATGAAAATTTATACTTGTGTTCCTGTAGAATTCAAAAAGGATTTTGAGCTGGACTTCAAACAATATTTCAAAAATATAATACCGATTTATGTAAACTATAAAAAATTTTCAGTTAAAGGTTTTTGGAAGCAAGGTAAGATATTAAAAAAGCTTGAAAAAGAAGTTTCTGTATTCCATTTCCCCCACATAAATCTTCCATTTTATGTACCTGGGAATCTTGTTGTAACTATTCATGACCTGCGTCCCTTTACAGAATTCTGGGATAGGAGTTATTTTAAAAGAAAAGTATTTGAGTGGT
>CAYLKS010000160.1:0-2994 GCA_964384205.1 uncultured bacterium
TTAATACACTTTCCAAACACTCAATTGTATCCTTCCAGCCGTTGTAGTTGAGAATTATGATTGTAACTTTGGGATGCATAGTATCACCAAAAATATTAAAATATTTTGTATGTTTCATTCAATTCATTTATCGCATTAATAACCTTTTCAGGTTTTATATTTTTTATACATGGAGGAGTTTCGCCTTTATTTAAATTCACATATTTACATCTCCATCCGCATTGGAAACAGCCCATTTTATTATATACACATTTAACGACATCATTAAATTCATTCCAAGGAAGGAACCTTCCAAAGTGTCCACCACCAAGAATACAAACAGTAGGCACTCCAGATAAATAACCCAAATGAGTTAATCCTGTTTCATTTCCTATAACAAGAGATGAATTCATCACTATTAACATTGTTTCATCAAGTGTAGTTTTTCCTGTTAAATCTATGAGATTTGGATGTTTTAATGGAAATTTATTTAAACCTATTTGGATAATTTTAATATCTTTTGGTAGGTTATTTAATATTATTTGCCAGTTCTTAGAAGGATACTTCCTATATGGAGTAGATGCATCGGTTAATATAACAATATATTTATCACAGTTATATTTTTCTTTTAAATCTAGCGTGTAAAGATTTTCATTAAATTTTTTAAAAGTAGTATAATAATCATTTTTTGAAATAGAAAAATTCTTATATTTATTAAATAGTATATAATTTAAATCTTCAAAAAATACTTTAAAATGCTTTGATATATGAACAATTTTTTTATTACAGTAAGGATTATTTATAATATGTGAAAATAAATTAAGTGATGGATTTTTTCTTTCTATTTCATAGATATACTCTCCTTTATATGCTATTTTATATCTGCTATTTATTTTTAGGCATAAATATTCCATATTTTTCGTCCGATTAGGATGTGTAATAGCACAATATTCACATCTACCTATTTTTTTTAAAATATTAATCCTATAATATGGGTTATATTTAAATTTAAATGGATTGATTGAAACTACATTAGGTATTAACTTTTTGAATATATTTGTTGTTATTGGTAATGACACTAATTGTATATCATTATCAGGTATTTCCCTAAAAAATTTTTCATAATAAGGTAGTGAAACTAATACATCCCCTATTAAAGATAAATCTACAAATACATATTTTTTGGATAAGTCCATATTTTTATATATCAAATTAACAAATGTACGGTCACAAAAATAATTTAACTTTTCTACGATACATTTTGTATAATGTTTTAGATATTTTTTGATGCACATACTTTCCCTAAACTTATTTTTTTATTTTTAATAGTTCTTTAATTATAAATAAATCTTTTTTGAAAATATAAACAATGATAAAAATTTTGATTTATTTATTCTCAAAAATTTACAGGCTAAATAAATATATAATATAAACATTGACACTTCTGTGATAACTGTAGCTAACGCCGCACCCTCCATACTATATTTTGGGATTAATATTAAATTTAGTATTACATTGATAGTTGCTCCAACACCTGCCCCAAAAGTTACCAATCTTTGTTTGTTTATAGAATTTAATAATCCACTTGTAATTGAACTAATACATATTATAAAAAAGGCCCATATTAAAATTTTTAATGCCTTTATACTTGGTAAATAATTTGAACCATAAACAATTAAAATGATATATTTTGCAAAAACAATTACAAAAATAGCAATGATTAAACCTATAATAAAAGATATATTAAACGCTTTAATCCAAACTCTTTTTAAATTATCCAAGGAATTTATGTATTTAGACATTACAGGAAACATTACAGAATATATTATAGAAGGAATAAGTGAAGATAACCCATCAATAAGTTTATATGCCGCAGAATAATATCCTACAACTTCATTGCCTTTTATATACGATAACATAATAGAATCGATTCTAAAATAAATTACTACAAAAAAACCTATTAAAGCAAATGGTAATGCTTCTTTTAACAATTTTTTCCAAAATTTTAAGTCAATCTTGATCTTTGGTTTAACAAATTTCCATGATGTAATTACTAAATTATATAATAAAATTACAATTCCAGAAATTAAATAAATACATGCAAATCCTTCAACATTAAATTCTAAATATATACCAATAAAAACCCCAAAAAGCATTAAAAAATTATTTAATACATTTCCAATTCCTATATATTCCATTTTTTCATGACCTTGATAAATAGAGTAAAACATAGTATTAAAGGAGTGAATTAAAACATAAAAAGCAATTAAATAAACCACATAAACTGTCTCTTTTGGATAATTCATTAAATTTATAGTCAAGGCAATTAATATAAATGTAATTGTGCCCAAAATAACTTTTATAACTGTAATATTTCCTAAATATTTCCCAGTAAGTTGTTTATTTCTTGCAACTTCTCTAATTGTAAGTGGCTGTAATCCTAAATCAGCAATAATGCCAAACATTCCGGTAAAAGCAAGAGCAAAGGATAAGATACCGAAGTCCTCAGCGCCTAAATAGCGAGCAGTATACATGGTGTAGAAAAATATCAATAACCGACTTATTATTTGTGAAGCTAGTAATACACCTGTGTTTTTGGCAATTCTTTGAATCGTGTTCATCTCACATTTTAACTCAATTTATTTTCATTACTGATAAATCTCCTGAAACTTTTCTTTACTATCATTATGAGTAGAGATTTCTTTCGTAGCAGACAGGTTAAAGCCGTAATCAGTAAGAATATTGAAATATTGAATAAAGCTCTGAGCAAATGCAATCAAACCGAACTTTTCAGGACCTAAAACTCTGACTAAATAAGGAAGAGTAATTAAAGGCAAAAGGTAATTTACCATTTGAAGTGCTGAAAGTGATAGAAAATTCTCTACTAATCTTTTTTTTGTTGGAGAATTCAAAAAATGGGACTGTCCATCCATTGTGTAAATTTTTATTATAGCCTATCTTCAAATAAAATCGCTATCTGGCTGTAGATATGTGGCCAATCCTTAATCTTGGTCC
>CAYLKS010000161.1:0-2985 GCA_964384205.1 uncultured bacterium
TTCAATTTTAGAAGTTTTAGGTATACTCTAATTTTTAGTTGAGTTCTATTTGATGGAAAAGTGTAGTGTATAAAAAATTAAATTTTAATTAAAAAAAGGAGATTTTTGGTGATATCATTATTGACAGAACGTACAATTTCTGATAAATCAGAATTGAAAAAGGGTGAATATGCAGTTCCTATTATTAAAAAAAATGTAAAAAAAGTTATTAATCCTGCTACAGGACGTTTGAAGAATAAAAAGATAACAAAATATTTAAAAACTAATATTGCTCCTGAAGATAGAACGTTAAAGAATATTCCTAAATATTCAAATAATAAACCAAAAGTTAAATTTCAAGATTGGTTACAATTAAGAAAACCACCTGATATTGAAACTGATGGACATTCAGTTGGAAAGGCTGCTAATGGAAAGTGGTATGGTTGGTCTCACAGAGCAATTTATGGTTTCACTGTTGGAGATGTAATTAAACCTAATTCAATAGGTAATAAATACAAATATGGAGAACAAGTAGAAAAAAAATATGATCAAATTAAAAAAAATAAAGGTTCTGAAGAAGCAGAAAAATATCGTAAATCATTAGCAAAGTTCAAACCATATAAGATTAAAACCGATAAAGAAGCATTAGAACATGCGATTCGGTTTGCTAGAGATGTTTCTTAATTTTAATTAAGTCACTAAAATTTTCCCACTCGAATTTTATAATTTGAAATAGGAGTTTTTTTTATGTTACATAGAAATTTACCGGTTGGTGATTCACATTTTCCTTATGTTTGGGAATATGCAAATCAAACAGCAAGAGAATCAGCTTCTGGATTTACTGAAGATGATGTTGGTCTTTTTTGTAGACAACTTGATGATAATACAATTTGGATGTTAACTGCGACAACTCCAACATGGGTACAAATAGGTGGTAGTGGAAGTGGTGGTGATGAGATATATAAAAATACTTCTCCACCTACAGATACATCAAAGATTTGGTTGGATACTAATACAAATTTTCTTAAGTATTATGATGGGAGCGGATGGATAAAAATAAGTGGTGATTTTGTATTATCTCCAACTTCTATAGCTAATACACAAAAGCTTTGGATAGAATCTACAACGGGTATTATGTATTACTATGATGGAGATTGGAATCCAGTTTCCAAATATGTGGATATAGGTACTGCTCCAGTTTCTACTTATCGGCTTTGGTTGGATACTAATACAGAACCTGCAATATTGAAGTATTATAATGGTTCTTCTTGGATAGCAATTCAAGGTAGTAGTGGTGGTATAGATAAAATTGATGTTCGACCAAATAGGATGAGATTAGATAGTGTTAATCTTGGATCTGAGAGAGGTGAAGCTTGGGAAATATTGGACACAATTGATTTTAATCCTACTGAAATTGGTAGTATATGGTTTTCTGCAAAATTCCCATCAAATTGGAGTTTGACGGAAGATGTAAGGCTTATTTTTGATTATAATTGTGATGGTAATGATGGTGGAAAAATAGTCACTATTCAAACAGATGTTTGGGTAGCTGATGAAAATACTATACCACCAGATATTAGTTCTCCAGTTCTTACAAGCAGTGATGATTTTAATACATTATCAACTCTTAATATTAATAGATTAGATACTTATATGTTACCAAATGGAAAAGTTCCAGCAACAAATTTGAATAGTGATACTAAAGAACTTATTTTTAAAATAACACGGATGAGTGATACTTATTCAGGAACATTTCAATTGATAAATGTTATATTAACGCAGTAAAATCTTCATTTTTCTATTTTTTAACGGCGAAGTTGGTAATAATAACACAAAAAATTAAAAAAGGAGATTTTATTTATGCAGTCTTATTACATTCAATACACACCTGTTAGAAGAGGTCTAACTGGAGTTGAATACCTTCCACAATTTTTGGATGAAAATTTTCCAACAGATGTCTCATTTGATTCAGTTATATCAGATGGGATTAATTATTTTGGAATTCTTTCAGGAACTGACACGGCTTTAGCAAATAGTTTATCAGCAATAACAGGTAGATTTTCAGTATTGATTTTACCTGAAGATGTTTTTATTGGTGATTGTTACAATAATTATAATCCTGTTGCAATTGAAGGAGAAGAAACACCACCAACGTTTGTAGAATTTATGGCTAGTCATGGGGTTACCGTTGTAGAAGATGATTTGCTTTCCGCCGTTAAAGCTGCTAAAATTAATAAATTTAAACAAATTTCTAAAACAATTTTTCCTGTTTTAAATGATACATTAGCTGATATTAGTAAAGTAATAGTATTATTAAATCTTCATTATGATGATTTAACTACTGAACAAAAAACATTAGTTGATGATACATCAGCTTCAATTAAGGAAATTTATACAGCAGAAATAGGAATAGCAGCTTATACTAAGTTACTTTCTGATTTGCAAAACATATTGTCAGATTATTATGTTGCAAAATCAAGTGTTAATAGTGCAACTACGACTGACGATGTTAAATCAGTTATTTACAAGTAAAATATTTTTTAAATACAAATAAGGAGGAAAAAAATTGAAATCAACAATTTTGAGTGAATTTGATGTTGAAGATGCTAAAGAAGCAATAGCAAATGTAGTTAAAAAAGGAAAAGATTTAGTTTCAGGAAAAGAAGAAGTAGATGAAAAAGACGAATCTAATCTTGCTAAACTGTTGAAGAAAGGAAAAAAAATACTATCAAGTGATGAAACTGATAAAGGAAAAGGTGAAATAGGTAATGAGTCTAATAAAAAGGATCTGTTGAAGAAAGTAGGTGCTGGTGTTGGTGGTGCTTCTCTTCTTGCAGGTAGTGCTGTTCTTGCTAAAAATATTGCAGGAAAAAGAAAAATAGCTAAGAAGAAAGCAGATTTAAGGATCAATCTTAGAAAGGCTATAGGACCGAAAAAACCTTCTAAAAAGAGTTGATTAGTTTTACCTATAGAGTTATATAGAACTGTCAAGAAAACCCCGTCCCG
>CAYLKS010000162.1:0-2966 GCA_964384205.1 uncultured bacterium
TTTCAACTTTTAAAATCACATCGCTCATTTTATTAATCCGTTTTATAGTTTAATTTAAATAAGAAAACAGATATCCTATTAAAGATATCTGCCATACTATTTTCTTAGTAATTGGTTTTGTGTACAACTTTAAAAAGATATAAGACCTTTAAGATTTAAAGGATCTCTTTTTAATTTTAGATTTAAAAATATACAAATAGTATGAAAAAGAATCTTTCGAATAATACGATTCATTAAATGCCAAAGGTCACAATTAGTAGTTTTCTTTATGGAAAAATGTATTTACGAATCCTCCCAAAAGAGTTTATTTTTGTGTGCAATCTATAACCAATATATTTATCGGCAATTTTTATAGTTATTATTTTACTATCAGACAATTTTTACGAAAAACCGCCTTTTCTAAGTTTATAAAGTTTAGAATATCCTTCATGAAAGTCATCAATCCAAACAAATGAGGTAAAGATAAAATCAATTAAGTTTAATTTTTTCCCTCCTTGGTATCCGGAAGTTTTGCTATTTCTTTCATCACCAAGGAGGGCTTTTATTTATATATTTTTTAAGTCGTATACGACGTTTTAATAATTATTCGGGTATAACAGATTTTACAGGTACGATTTTATGATTTTGTATCTTCCATATTAAAATAGGTGTTACTGTATCACCATGCTCATCAAAATCTATAGATCCAGCAGCACCTTCATAATTTATGTCTTTACCTTGTCTAAGTAATTCAAAGGCCTTTTTAAACTGATCAGGGCCTGCTGAGACTTTTACTCCGGGAGGATTTGCCACTTTCCTCAGATTGTCCCTTATAGCTTTACCCGGATCTTGTTCCATAGCTTTTTCACCGGCAGCTTGAATTGCAAGTGCTATAACAACAGTTGCATCATAAGCATTTTCACTGTAGGCAGTAGGCGGTTTCTCACCGTATTTCTTTTGATATTCTGCAAGGTATGTTTTATAAGAGTCTGTATCCGCTGCACCAGGCCCTGTTCCATACATACCCTCAAGATAATTTCCACCTATGGAATCTATAATCTGTTGTGATTCCATACCATCGGGAAATAAGAATTGACTAAATAGTTTGTCAGCAAGTGCCTGTCTTATTATTACTATTCCACTCTCTGGATAACCGATTAAAATCAACACATCTGGTTTTCCCTTAGCAAGTTTTTTAAGTTGCATCTTATATGCAACGTTACTTGGATCATAGGCTGCCATACCAAGAACTTTACCACCACTCTTCTCAAACCATTTTTTACAGTTTTTTGCAAGGCCACCTCCATAGGGATCATTTATATAAAGGATGGCTGCTGTTTTATATCCCCTTTCCCATGCAAGTTGACCAAGTACCTTCCCCTGAATAGCATCAGAAGCAGTTGTTCTGAAGGTATAATCATCATCCTTTAATGTTGTCACCCATGTTGGTGTATTCGAAGGAGAAATAATTACCACATGATTCGGCGCTGTAACAGGTGTAACAACGTCAGATCTGATCATTGGCCCTACAATAGCGGGTACCTTATCTACATTAACTAATTTTTCTGCAGCATCTCTCATCGCAGTTGGATCTGTTTGAGTGTCCCTAAAGATAACCTTCAGTTTTTTACCTAAAGGACCTCCAGCGGCATTAATATCATCAACTGCAACGTTAATTCCTTTCTGGACACATTGACCATAAACGGCAAGGTCACCACTTAGGGGAAGCAATGCACCTATGGTGATTTCACCTTTTTCAGCTTTTGCTGTGCCACCTTCACCCTTTTTCTCGCCACTTGCTAAAAGAAGCGAAAAGGATGCAAATACAATAATCAGGCTTAGAATAAAAACCTTTTTAAACATTTAAATCCTCCTTAAAAAATAATTTGATTTTTTATAATCTTTGAGTCCACTCTAAAAACCATTTTTATCACTTTTTTAAAAAAATGCTAAAAGATAACTCTTTAAATATAAACAATTATATATCATGTATTATGTGAAAATTATAAAAAATAACTATTTAAGGCCTTTTTAGAATGGACTCATCTTTAAAATTAAAACTTCTTTTATTTGTAGATAAAATTCTATTAATTTTTTGCCTTAGATGATGTGATTTAGAAATTATGTTTTTGATCCTTGATTAAAAGATTAATAACCTACCCATAAAATGGCTGTAATACTGTTTTTCTAACCTTTATTTCTTGATTAATCAAAATGAGAAATCTTAAACCATCTATTGATAAACAAAATATCCTATTATTGTATTCAATATTTTTTTAAGATAAATATTTCTCAGGAAATAGTAAATATTTCATACCGAATTTTAATTAAAAAAATAAATCTTTACAATTAAAAGATGACCATATAATCAATGCGGTTATTTTTTTATCAGTTTTAAAACCAAGATTTTTTCTCTTCACTTGGTTTAAGTATTATATAACAATATTAAATAATTAGTAACAAATATTATTTACTATTTAATGTATCCCGTTTAATGTATCTCGCTCGCTCAAAATGACATCTCCATTACATTCCGTTATTACGATGAGATTGATAAATCGATATGGCGATCTTACTTTAACTAGCAAGGAGACGAAATAAAATTATCCCATTCGACTATCGCTCCGTTATGGGTAATACAATCCTGCATAGTAGGATCCTGCCAATCATTGCGAGGAGATCTTTAGACAGACGTGGCGATTTTATAATATCCCTATTATACAGGAGTTACACTATTTTTATTTTAACTAAAAAATATAAATTTTTGTCTGTTAAATATCTTTCATTTACAGGTTAAGTGGTGAAAGTTTGTGGTAATATTTGTTTTGTGAATAGTTTTTTTACTGCAAAGTAAAATTACGGAAGGGGTTTATTATCGGTATCCCATGAGTATGCAGAGAGATCTGTAATATAATTATCATCTACCATTTTCCTCTCACCGTATTTTGAATGTATTGGATCTCCTGTCCAGCCATAGCTTTTGATTT
>CAYLKS010000163.1:0-2956 GCA_964384205.1 uncultured bacterium
AGAGAAAGGGGGTTTGAAACAACATATTGGAAGTTAAAACTTTTAGAATCTCCTATAACCTCAAATATAAAAGTATTTTTAGCAACTCCAGATAAAGACAATGAAATATCCTACAAAGCTCCAAAAGGAAGACCTAAAAAGATGAGAATAATTTTAGAATATGAGTTAGATGGGTTATATTTTTTAAAGGAGGACTTTGAAACGACAGAAAAGGCGAAACATTTTAAAGAAATTATTAATGATATAATGAAACTTTCCAATGAGGAATATTAATGCCGCCGAGCCGAACTCTCCGCTTCGCTTTGGTGCTATCGCACTCGGACAACAAGCGAGTATTTGGCTTCGTGCCTTTGGCACTTCGCTCAAATTCGCCCTTCGGGCGGACTTCAGATACCCGCAAGGCGTTATAAAAAATGTACTTAAAATTAATAGGAGGAAAATACTATGGCTAAAAGACAAAGAGAATATGTAGACAAAGATCATAAGGTAATGAATATTTATTATGATTTATGCGAAAGATATAATGGTAGGAACGCTAAATCCATAAAAAAACAACTGAAACAGTTAATTGAGAAAGATCCTGATTTTTTAGATTCATATTTATTGCTTTATGAGATATTGCAGGATGAGGGTAATTTATCGGAGGCAGAAAAGGTATTAAATGATGCTTATGAAAGAGCACTTAAATTGATAACAGATAAAAAAGGCAACTGGCCAGACATATTAGAATGGGGAAGGCTAAGAAATAGACATATCATAAGAACCATTTTGAATAAAGCTATTTGGTTATGGGAGAATAAAAAGATTGATAATGCCTTAGATTTATTTAGAAAGTTGTTAAAAACAAATCCTGGAGATAATGTGGGGGCACGATATTATATATTGGCGATTAGAATGAATATGAGCTTTGAAGAATTTGAAAATCGATTCAATAAAGAAGGTTATTACGATATGGAATTATCGGATTGGTTTGATGAAAATTACAAGAGATTTCCGGAGGAATTTGACTGGTGGGAAAAGGCTATTGAGGAATATATGTAAAGGCATGCTTTATATAATGTAGCATAAAAGGTTTGTATCTTGCGGTACTTACCCAACTTATTGCTACGCAAAAACTTCTTTTGTGATGGAAATGTTAGGGTTAATTTGAAAAAAACAATTTGTCCTTGAAAAAGCACAGTTCGGAAATAAAAAAAACCGTAATTAAACAAAGAAATTTAGATTTGAACATCAAACAAATTTGATTAAATGAACCGAATTATCCACAAGACTTTTAGAATTTTTAAAAAGGTAATCTTATATACCTTCTCAATCCTTTTACTTCTTTCAGTTGCAGGTTATGTTTATCTCTACGTACTACCCAAAGGACCTGAAATCACAGAAACTAATAAAATTAATATAGGAATAGACTCATTTGTTATCTACGTTTATAAAGATAGTTATAGAAAATCTATTAAGGTTTTGACTTACAAACCTGAAAGTTGGAATGACAAAGACAAAATTGTTTTTGTCATGCACAGAGGAGGACGAAATGCGGGTGACTATCTAAACGCTTGGGTAGAATTAGCTGACAAGAATAACCTATTAACAGTTGCACCTGAATTTGAGAATAAATTTTCAAAATATACAACGAATGATTACCAAGAAGGAAATTTATTTACCTTTTTTTGGACAAAAAACCAAAAAGCGAATGGGTATATACAATCGTAGAAAAATTTTTGATTATATCAAATCCGTTAACGGTATTATAAATGAACAATATGACATTTTTGGATATTCAGCTGAATGGTAATGTTAATGTCCTAATCGAGAATTGGAATAGCTATTGCTACAAATGCAGGATTTTACACTTTCCCCGATGTGATCATCAAATTCCCATATGGTATTCAAAATATTGAAATCAATTTGCAAAAATCTTACAATAAAAGATTGATTATTTTATTAGGAGAATTAGATAATGCCTCAAGTTTAGGAACTTTCAGAACTACGGATTTGGCAATGGAACAGGGAGTTCATAGCTTGGAACGTGGAACAACTTTTTTTAATGCGAATAAGGAATTGGCGAACAAAAATAATGGGACATTTACTTGGCAAATTAATAAAAAACGTAGGTCACGACTATAAAAAAATGTCAGAAAATGCAATTAAGTGGATAAAAAACTAACTCTAACAATGGTTATAAGTAATTGCTTAGCTGGTTAAGAGAATGAAACTTTTTATAAATAAATTCCACTAATTACAGCGGGGAAAAATGTAAGTTTAAAAATGTAACTGCTCATAGCCTAAACCGTTAACCTTAAAATAGAGGAGGATAGAAATGGCAACAGAAATTAAAACATGGCAAATATTAGATGGGAAATTAGAATTAATAAATACTAGTTTGACCAATGAAGGGAGAACGGAACTTTATGATTTGGAAGAATGGATTATTTCAAACCCTTCTATCGTTGGATCTGATCTGGTTATTATCGGAAAACAGGTAACAACTAAATCTGGACCTATGGATTTATTGGCGATTGATAAATCGGGCAATACAGTGATTATAGAATTAAAAAGAGATAAATTACCAAGGGTAGCATTAGCTCAAGCAATTGATTATGCAGCAGATATTGCATATTGGAGTATCGATAAATTGAGTGAAGTGTGCATTAAATTCCATAATAAGAGTTTGGAAGAAGTTTTAAGTGCGAACTTTCAGGATATTGATTTAGAGGGTATAAATGTTAATGAAAGTCAAAGGATAATATTGGTAGGATTTTCGATTGAGTCATCACTGGAACGAATGATTGAGTGGCTTTCGGATAAATATGATGTCAATATCAATGCGGTAGTATTAAATTATATAAAGACTAAAAGTGGGGATGAATTAATAGCAAGAACATCCATAATTTCAGAAGAAGCAGAACAACAAAAGATTAAAAAGAAAAAGAAATTTGAAATACCAATGTCTGATGAA
>CAYLKS010000164.1:0-2952 GCA_964384205.1 uncultured bacterium
CAGGAATTAAATGAAAAATTAAACAATCTGTAGACACTATTTTCTTGACAATACCACCTTGATTACCATGTCCAGGAGGACATCCTGCACCAACTGCATTTTCAATATTATTAAAAAAATCATCATAAGTATAAAATTTATTAGGATCAGCCTGCACTTCTGCATCAATTATGCTCTGGATTTCATGTATTCTTGTCTTATACCATCCATTGGAGAAATTCTTATTCATAATTGTTTGCATATGGGCAACATACATTTTTTTATATGTAGAATTAGAAAGTATTCTACTAATAATAGCATAATTCTCATTATTAGAATTCAAAAAAGGGTCAAGTTACTGCATATCAATAAGATTTAATCCAGATCTTCCGCCTTGATTTTGGCCAAGCAACATACTAAATGAACCAAAACTTTCATTTAAATCCCATACAATAGGGTTAAATCTACCAGTATCATCTTTATAAAGATAAAAGTTGTGCCCAAAATTAACTGGTGAATCCAGATTAACTGTAAGAATATCAAAAGCTAACATCCACAAAAGACGATCCACATTAAGAACATCTTCAACATTTTCTGGACTATTGTTAAGTGTATCCAAAAATCCAATTAAATCTTTCCATCCAGAATCAGTCTTTATTTCATAAAAATTATAATAAGTGACAGAATCTTCACCCAAATAACCCCATACCTTAACATTATTTTGAGGTGTACCATCAGCTAATTCTCCTTTAAAAAAAACATTGTCATTTGAAGCAAAATGATTTTTAAGGAAATATTTATCAACTGACTGTACACTGGTATAAAGCCCCATATATGTGCCATTAATATAAACTTTAATAAAATTTGCCTTACTGGCTGGCATATATTTACGAATAATTTCATAACTTAATACTTCACGTACAAAGCTGGGGGTTTTATAAACATTTGCCAATTTTAAAGTGCCATAACCATCTAATTTCTGATCATCTATAATATAGTCCAGTTTGATATTTAAAGAATTTTTAACCTGATTAGCAACATAAGAACTATTCCCTTTGTAACGCACCCCCACACTATCAAATCTCACACCATTAATAATAGCAGTTCCGATTAATCTCTCTTCATCTCCAGCCGCATATAAAAAATCCAGTATATAATTCCAATTAGAATTTTCAAAAGTAATCTCAATTGTATTGATAGTATTAATGTCGTAAAAATCCTCGCCCAAAACATCTGTTAAAAATAGCACAACAAACGTTAATAGTGTTATTAAACTAAGTTGTTTCATTGTTTTCATCCATTAATTGCAACCAAGTATCTACAATACTTAGCATTAAAATGGTTTAAAAAAATCATTATTTTATATAACGAACAAGTCTGATATAATTATAAATTCGCACAGCATCTCCTTGTGGACCATGACCATTTGCAAATTCTGATGGATCCCCTTCTTTAGGATCACTACGCTGACATCCTGGCCCATGTACATCACTCCATTTGCCTTCCATATATCCCAATCCTCGGCCAAAAGCAATATATACTGCCCATGCCCCCTCATGACCTTCCATCATATTTATATGAGTCGTGCTTGTCCAATAATAAGGATAATCCTTTTCTCCATTTTCATTTGTAATTTGTGTACACTCAAACAAAGGATCAATTGCAGGGGAATTTGTAGTTTCAGGAGAACGACTATAATCTACAATACTTTGTAATTCTTTTGCATCTGGAAGACGCCAATCACTATATCCAAGATATTTTTCTTTATTCTTCTGCTGTACCCATGCCAAAGCTTGCTGCCATGTCATACCTTCTTTGCTATCCTCTTTGCTCCACATTAAACCTGTTGCAAGATCTGATATTGTTCCATCTCCATTATCTATAAAATTATTTTTCCCATAATCTTTATTACCACGAACTAATAAATAATTAAATTTCTTATCTTCCATGCCCCACGGACGTGGCATCTGTGTTCCATATCCTTTAATACGCCCATCTGCAAAATTAACTCCATAAATTAAAAATAAATTACCATCCTGAAATGTAGTTATAGTTGCACATTGCATATCTATTATCCTCTCCCCTGCTTCTATATCACCATAGGCAAAATCAAAATAATCTGTATTAATAAAAGGCTTTAAAGTCTCTGTAGATTCTGCTTGATAACCACTTACATCTCTCCCACTAAACATAATTAATGAATAAAGTTCTTTTATTGTAGGTAAGCGCCAATCTGTATATCCGCCTGTAGAAACTGTATCTACAAGTTCCAATAACTCACTATAAGTTACTTTATCATCATAATTAATCTCTCCATCTCTATTATGGTCAAAAGATGATTGCCACATTAAACCTGTAACCATATCTGTAACTGTTCCATCTCCATTATCAACATATTTGGGAACATTCCCCGGATAATTTGCATTCTGCCCATAAAATGGATCTCCAACTGATTGTTCAGATGTAACTGTTAATGTATTAAAAAAAATGGTCTGGTTCGTTCCAACAATAGGATAGCCCGAAATATTTGGTAAATTATCTTTATTCTTTTCTGTGCTTGTAGAATCAGAACTTTCTGAACAACCTATCATTGAAAATAAAAAAATAATTATTATTAAGGCGTTAAATATTCTTTTTGCCTTTCTCATATCATTCCTCCTTTTTTTGATCTAAAACTATATTAACAATATACTTTATCTTATAAATGTAAACCCTTAATCGACAAAGTGCTAAATACTATCGACAGAAAGGACAATCCACACTACAAATCAGTTCATACTACTACAAATAGGAATACGCAAATTTAAACAAAAATAATTATTCTATAAAAAAGATTTATAATGATTTGTTATAAGGATTTAGCAATAATTTTGAAAAACCCAATAGAAAATCCTACATAATAATAATAAAATTTACTGCCTTTATATCAACATTTCTGAGAAAAAAATTTCCCTCGTTTTTTATCAAAAAAAA
>CAYLKS010000165.1:0-2912 GCA_964384205.1 uncultured bacterium
AGCCTCTTTTTGATTCATTTTTCCAATACTCCTCTATGCCGAACGTCATGGGTCACTTGCCGACATGGAGCAAGGCCGAAGGCCGCAGCGAAATGGCGGTCAGGTGTAGAGGTTCGTTAGAATTTATTCTATATTTTTTCTTTTCAATAGTAAATAATATGGCCAAACATTCTTTAGTCATTGTACTTGCCACTTATCAATTTTATTTGTAATTTAATGATATATAATACTATTATTTGAAAAGATAAAATAGTTAAATATATATATTCATTAAAAAATAGAAACCAGGTAATTATATTTTTCTTATTTAAAAGTACCTTCTCATAGTTTGCAATATTCCATAAAATCTCTTTGCCTTTTAATTTATTTATTCTAAAGTTATAATAGTAATAATTTGGTAAATCAATAGGTAAATACTTAATATTAACATTGTAAAAATTAGAAACTTTATCAATATAATTCTGAACAGCAAATTCACTATTTTCAAATAAAGCTATTACATTAATTTTTGATAAAATTTCTTGAACTTTTGTCTTTTTTATAATTGTGCACTCTAACTTAGGAGTGTATTGATTATTAATTTTAATATCATCTAATCTAATATCAATATAAATTTTGTCTGGCACAGATAGTAAAAATAAAATAATTTTTTTTAAATTACCCTCATTTGTTGTTTTAATCTTATCAAAAATATATTTAACTATTAAAAAATCTCTATGATCAATTGAGCTGATTAAAATGTAATCAAAATTTGCAAGATTAAGTTTAATAATTTCCTTAGCTTTTTTAATAAGAGATGTCCTATACGATAAATCGCTTAATTGCCTATTTCTTTTGAATTTACTAATATAAATTAATTTGTCTTCATTGTTTATTAAGTTATTTCTTTTCAAAACCTTTATAAAATCATCTTCTTTTATAAAACTGCTAATAATTAATTTTTTCGACATTTCTAATTTATCCAAAAAATTATTATCTTTTAATGAGTTATTAAATAGATTTATATTTAAAAAACCTGGTATGCTTTTATAAATATTTTGCACTTCTGAATTAGTATAATGTGGAAAAACATATTCATTTAGCATTTTATTAAATAGCACATTTTTTTAAAGTAATTAACTTTGTTATATGCTGTAACTAAATATTTATATAATTTATTATTACTTTCGGATTCTTTACCTAGTTTTTTTGCAATTTCATGTAAAAAATTCAAAGAAGCTTCTCTAAAAAGTAACATGTCATGACCCGCAATAATTGCTTCTTTGATTATTGGATAATAAAAATCAATAATTTCCTTTTGACGATCAGGGGATAACTTGTTAAATTTCAATATCTCTGCTTTTGCTTTTGCCCTTGCAGTCTTTAAGCTCTTAATATTTAAATTTTTTCTGAAATATTTTGAACGTTCAATTATATATAGCATGTTTAAGTCATCGGTTATAATTATACCTTCATATTTAAATTTGTTTCTTAAAATATCTTTTAATTTGCTTTTAATTAAATAAAAATATGAACCGCTCTCTTCTTTCCTCGAATGATCTGTCATTAACATTGAAATTCTTAAGAAAGGATTTTTTATAAGTTTAAAAAAGGGTAAAGCATTATTATTAAGAATCGTTTCTTCACATAAAAAACTATCACTTATATCTTCATGAGGATTGTCTATTTGAAAAGTTTTAGATGGATGTCCTGGGAAATGTTTTATTACCGGTATAATATTATTATAGTAAAGACCTAAAATATAAGCTGTTGATAAGTAATAAATTAAATTTGGATCTCTACCAAAAGATCTATTTTGTAAATTTGTATCAGTAAAAGAAGTTTTCATATCTAAAACTGGACCAAATATTGTGTTTATTCCATAATAAGATAACAATTCACTCACTTTTCTTCCTTCTAGATAAGCGAAGTCAAGGTTATGTGATGTTCCAATAGACAAAAGTGGATATCTAATTTTATTATTATTTTTGAGTATATCTTGTTTAATTTTAAAATATTCATCTATGAAAGATTTAAATCTGCTTTCATAATCAACTGCAATAAAAAATTTATCTTCTTTTTTTCTCTTTGAGTTTAATTTTTTTACATATTCATACAAATATTGATTATTTATAGATCTAGGTTTTTCTGTATAATTTTCATCTTTATAAATAAAAAAATCTTTTGAAATATATATTCCACCAAGCAAATTTTCTTCTAATATTTTTTTAATATCATGAGTATAAGTTGATGGCAAAGGGCCTGCTATAATCAATTTTAAAATATCCCTTTTTGATATTTTATCATCACTTGCGTAATTTATTGAATGATACGGTATTTGATTTTTCCATAAATAATGCTTCTTTTGAATAAAAGAATAACTTGCTAATACCATATAAACAAAAGTAATCGAATAGATAATTTGAATACATGTAAAGATAATTTTTCTTGTTTTATATTTTCTGCTTAAATTTAACCAATTAATTAACAATCCAATTACTAAATAAAGGCAAAAAAGTAACAAAACAGATATGTTTATTTTTTTTGTTGTTACAAATAAATATGATAATATAATTACTAATAGCAAAATTAAAATTATAAAAAATATTTTATTCTTATTCTTCCATGTTTGAACTATAAAACTTAAAAGAAAAGAACAGCTACTGAAGACAATTATTATTATTTTTACTAATACATTATTAGAGACAAACTCAAAATAAGAATAAAAAGTGGTCGAAATTAATTCAATAGATATATACCTTGTCAACATGAATATCAACAAAAATGAGGTTGTTACAACACTGAATGGCCAAATAAATATTTTTATAATGTAGCAATTTGTTTTTATATAATGAGGTAATCTCTTTAAGTAACTCATGTTTGCTATTCTATATAGAGATTTATTTCGTTATTAAATTCTTCTTCTCTAACGT
>CAYLKS010000166.1:0-2896 GCA_964384205.1 uncultured bacterium
GCCAAAGGTCATTTAGAATTCCGTGAGGTTTTGAAGAATCAATAGATAATTTTTAAAAACTTACCAAATTCAGAAATAACTTTTTTCCATAATTTCTCAGCAGCCCTTTTCTTATCAACTTTTGCATAAATCCCTCTTCCTACAATGGCATAACCAGCATGAGGATAAATTGCTTTAAAGGCAGCAACTATATCTCCCCCTTGCCCTTTTCCTATTCCTGGAAAGAGAAAATAAGGTTGGGATACAATTTTTTCAATTTCTCTTTTATATTCTTCCATCTTTTTGATTTTGGTTCCTGGAATGACAAAACCTTTTACTCCCAACTCACAAGCATCCAAATACATTCTCTTTGGCCTAGTTACTTCAATATAACCTCCCTCATCTGTTAAATAACCTGGATGGGTCATTTCACCACCAACTAAGGGGACAATATTATTTTTTAAACAGCCTTCTATTGATGCCTTTAATGTTTCTATACCTGAAAGGGGAAAGATTATTAAGGCATTAATACCTACTTCTTTTAAAAAACTTAATATTTCACCACTACAAATAGCAGGAATATCGGTGCCAAATTTTTGATGATCATAAATTATAGGAAGCTCAGTATAAGAGCGAATAATATTTACAACTTTTTTTATACCATGAGATAAAGCCAATAAGCTCCCAATTTTATATCCAACAATAAAATTTAAAGAACATGTACTTTTTACAAACAATTCTAATTCATCTAAGTTTCTAACATCACAAGCTGGGATAATCCCATATTTTGTTTTAAAAATCATTTTCTAAAAAATTTTGAAAAGTAATTTATTCCTTTTATCACCATTTCAAATTGTTTAAATTGCGGTAATGGATATTCTATCCCAATGTCAATTACATTAACTTTTTTTCTTTTGAAAATATATACAAATTCTAAATTTTTGTTTTTGTTAATTCTTTTATTCATCGGTGTTATCACACCTTGTCCAGGAATAATATGATGCGAATATTGTTCTAAATACCAATTTTTATTCCCTTTGGAAAGTATCCAATATAAATATTTTTTAAATCCTGTTAAATTACTTAAAAAAAACGTAGTTATTATTACTTCTACTTCTTTTGGCTGAGGATAAAACGTTGTAATTTTAGATTTAAATCGCACATAATAGCGATTTGATCTTTTAATTTTTATTATACCTTTTTGATTAAAAAGAAAATTTATTTTTATTTTCTTAAAATTTGGACAAAAGGACAATGATTCATTAATATCATTCAAACGTATTTCGTATCTTTGTTCGTCTGTATTTGGATATATTTCCAAATCCTCTATTTTAGAGTCACATAACTTCAATTCTTCATCCCAAGGCGAGCTTAATTCTCCATCTGGTATTGGTATTATTAAATATTGGCGAAGAGAAGAAACAAACTTTCTCCATTCATTTTTTAATAATTCTATACAAATATTATGATATACTTCATTTTTTTCTTCATTTATCACCATCTTCCAGAGGATTTTATTAAGTTGAAATCTCATACTTCAAATCTATACTAGGAACAACTTCAAAGGAAGAGCTTAAAGTTTCTCCTGCTTTTTCTTTCAATCCGTATATAAAGTGAAGATTAACATTTCTTTCTTCAAATTCATTTCGATTTACTTTATCCACTCTGAGAGCATAAGTTACTATGTCAGAGATTTTACCTTCATTTTCTTCAACAGCATCCACTGCTAAAAGTACTTCTGTGCCTGTTGTAATATGATCAGTGATTATTAAACCTGTTAGTCCTTTTAATTTTTCAGGTGGATTAAATTTAACTCGTTCATAACTGATTTCTTTAGCCAACCTTATTGTAATATTAGGCAATTCAGTAAATATTGAAATTGCCGCAGCAAAACGTATAGCACCTACTGTTCCTCCACTAGCCTTTTCAATAAAAGCTAAATAATCAATATCTTTCGATTTTTTAATTTCTTCAACTTTTTTACAATATAATTCAGTTATTCTTCTACAATTTATAGAATCAGTAGTTAAGTTATCAAAATCAAAATAAAATTTTTCTTTAAATCCCTTACGATAAAGATGAGTGCTTTGCTTAATTACCCAATCTTCTTTAAAAAATGCCTCTAACTGTTTCCACTTAATTAATTCATTCCTTTGCATAATTTTCCTCCATTTTTCTAATAAAAAAATAATATAAATCTATCAATTTTACTAAATATTCAAAAATGTTTTTTTGAATAGTATTTGTTTTATCAAAATAATCACATAATAAGCCTAAGTTTTTAAGAAAATCTTTAAATTTATCTTCGGGGAGTTCAAATGAAAAACTTGCATCTGTTGCTAAATTTATACAAAAATCATTAATTATTTTTTTTAAAAAATAAATTAAAAAAAGCTGTTCTTTCTCAATCTTATCTGAAATTTTTGATATAACTAAGTCCACAATTTGTTTTCTCAATTTGAAAAAAGCTTCTTCTTGTCCTTGTTTTAACTCCTTTGCTATTTCAGCTACTTCTGACTCAAATAGTTTTAGATCAAATTGTTTTGAGTTCATCTTTTAACTTTAGTAAATAACTTTTATTTTTATTTATAATTTCTCGAATTCGAGTAAGTGAAAAATAGCTATTTACTTTTTTTCCACTTCCTTTGGTTATCACTGTTACAACCCCTTTAGTGGCAAGAGAGGTTAAAGCTACTAGTATGTCGCTTCTACTTAATCCAATTTTTCTTTGAATCTCCGGTATAGAAAGTTCAAATCTACCATTTAAATGGCTTTGTATAAAAAAATCAATAATTAATTTTTCTTTCTCTTTAGTTGTCATATTTTACATAACGTAAAAAATTATATGATTTTTAACATTATCTTTAACATGACTTTTCAAATAATGTCAAGAATTTTTTAATTATTTTTTAATTAT
>CAYLKS010000167.1:0-2880 GCA_964384205.1 uncultured bacterium
TTTTCTTAACAGCAGTTCCCATAATATCCAGTGAAAGTTCTCCAGTAGAGGAAGGGGAGCCAATTGTTCCTATTTTTTCTGCATTACTAATTAATGTTTCAATATTAGTTTCTTCCCTGTCCATAAAATGAATTCCTCCTTTTTATCCTCTCCATAATTTTATAATTAATTTAAAAATCAACCATATCAAATAGCCTATACCTGTTGGCCAATACCACCAACTCATTTTGTTAGTACCAAATGCTGTTTTTAACATTATTGCCCCAGTTCCAATAGCAAACCCTATATCACTTAAAACATCAAATATTCTATATATAATTTTTCTTTTTATATTAATGAGAATTTGAATATCTAAATTTACCGGATGTCCGGGGGAAATAGTTTGGCTTTGGGCATTTGTTTTAAATTGTAAAACAGTCCATCTATCTCTTTGTAAAATTTTAGATGTTAGTAGGTAATATAAATCATCATAGCGAGACTCTATTTTTTCCACCGCTTTTTCTGGAGTTGAAAAAATCTCTTTCTCTGCATATATCTCAATACTTGAATTAATTAATTGAGGGTTCTGAAAATAAAATGAGTATTCAAGACTGTAAGGTTCACATTCATCTATTTTATAAAAACTTTTAAAAATCTTAGAGTGGTAACTTGGCTTTATTAAAGTATTTTTTTTATTTTTTAATCCTTCAATATAGCAAAAAATAGGACGATATCTTTTATTATCATAGGATCTAAAATGATTCTCAACATCGATTGCTTCACAAATTTCGTAAAATGCTGATTTACTTTCTTCAATATTTGCAATGCAGTCCTTCTGAAACTCTTCTCCCATCGAAATATAGTATCTTCCAAATTTATCATTACCGATATTCTTTCTTATTTCTTCTGTAAATGTTCCGTGTGGGTGATATTTTACATAATTCTTAGCTTTTATAAAAAAATGTGCTATATCATTGTCATTATCCCCAGTTTTGTAACAGTCTACTATTTCACCAATCCGAAATGGATATATACATTTCCACCTTGTTTCACCATCAGTGTGTAATTGATAAAGATAATTTAATACACAATTCATTTTATGCAAGCTATTTTTTTTGTTGGAAGCTATTTTATTTCTTATCGAAAGTTTTTCCCATATTAGTGGGTCTATATATTCCTTTTTATATCTCAAATGGACAACCCATCCAACGGGCACGGCTAAAATTTCTATAATATTTTTTATGTATTTTTGTCTGGAATTAGAGGACATTGTATAAATCCATTTAGAATTATTTGATGCCATTTTTCCCTTTTTTTAGAATAATTTTTGCTGCTTCTTTTACAGAATTGACAATAAATACATTTCCTTCTAATAGTTTTTCATCTTCATATTTCCAAGTTTTACGATTGATGAGAATTGCCTTCAATCCTAACCTTAAAGCTGGATTAATATCCGACCGAACACTATTTCCCACTATCCATACTTTTTCCCTTGGGACACATAAATCATTTAATATTTTTAATAGTTTTTCTTCTTCTTTCATTTCACATATATATATTTTATAAAAATATGATTTAAATTTACTTCCTAGGCTCTGTATTTTATATATTTGTATTTCTTTTTCTCCTTCTGTAAATAACACTAGTTTAAAGAACTTCTTTAAATTTTTCAAGGTCCGTATAGTATCTTTATAAAGTTTAGGGGGGCGAAATACACTCAATCCAATTTCTCTTATTTTGCTCTCCACTTTGATGTTCCAATTTTTATTATATTTACCACAAAGAAAAGCATAAGTAATAAGTAAACTTTCCATAAAGCGTGTTTTTGAAAATTTTAAAATTTCCACTCTTTGTGCATCTATATTATCTTTTAAGTCGATTATATTGTTGGTATCGAAACCTTCCACTTCCATAAGCTTTATGAATCTATTTTTGGCTCTATTATAGAGTTCCTGGGTCCTCCACAAAGTGTCATCTCCATCAAAAATTATAACTTTGTTAGTTTTATTCACCTTTACCTTCCACTTTCTGTTCTATATCCATGCATATTAAAAAATATTTCACCTATATCTCCCTTATATAATTCTGACATTTTTTTAGTAGCAGTTTGTCTAAAAGCAGGAATTGCTTTACCAAGATGCTTGACCATTCGGTCCGCTATATAAAGAGGATAAGGCTCAAATATTCCTGGGGTTCCACATTGATATTTAATCCCCTCAAGTAAAATGGCAATCCTTGCATAATTAGTTGCAATGGAAGGAGCTATTTCTATTCTAAGCGCAGGTGTCCATTTATTAGGCTTGTAATATATAACATGTACCCTTCTTAAAATCTCATCAAATTCTTTTTTAATATCACCTGAAGGGGATTTTAGATGCCAGGGTTGAGGGGGTGGTGTTAAAGGGATTGGAGTAGTAAACTCATCGGCTAACAATATAGTTGTAAGAATAGCCCTATCATCATAGTGAATAGGCCAATTGAATCTTTCTCCTAATTCTCTTTTGGTTGTATATTTAGGAATTCCGACCCACAACTTATCGCTTCTTTTGGCTTCCAATATGGTACGATAGTGATTGAGAAACTTATCAAATTTACTAATTACTTCATCTGAAAGTTTCGTTTTTTCAGTTTCAACTATTTTATTTATTGCCTGATTCAAATATATTAAAGGAGTTGTCAGTGAACCATCCAAAAAAACTATATCATGCGGAGCTTTAACCGCGAGTTCAATCTCCATTTCCATCATCAGACCCCTAATAATACTAGCAGAGTCAGGATTATGTTTTTCAGGACCTATAAATACTCTATGGTGAGGTTTTTCCCAATGTCTTTTTTCAGATGGAGGAGTTAATCCTTCTACTGCCACTGCTGCACAGGCGACAAAATCAATAGATAAGAGTC
>CAYLKS010000168.1:0-2875 GCA_964384205.1 uncultured bacterium
TTGTTTACTCCATTTACTTTCCCTATATTTCCAAGCAGGTAAACCACCAAATCGAACAGCCTTATACATAATATTTCTACGTAACCAATTTATTTGATGTAAACCAAAATAAAAAAACAAATCAGCTATATCTCTTGAAACTATAAAATAATTATTTAAAACAAATTTATCGATAATCCAATTAAAAACAGGAATAATCCCGTTATAAAAATATAAATAATCATGAATAACCGCTGCTCGAATATATTTTTTATTCCAATGTCCACCAAAAAATGGTTTTGCTAACCTTGGTATAGATGCTCCATCGCAAACAAATCCAACTGGAACATGAATCGAATAATAACTATGCATTGAAAAAATAAAATCTAAAGGTGACATTATTATCCGTCTGTTATCAGTTTTGTTTAATTTTTTTGTTTTTACTTTTTCTTGTAAAAAATAATATCTTAACATATATATCACCAAAAATCTCCTCAGGCGTGGAAACCCCCGACTTTAGCCGACTATGTAAGTTCAAAATCAAGAATACAACTACTGTCAGCTAAAACAAGGAGATTTCTGCTTTTTTTTTCGAAATTTATCCGCCAGTTAAAACAGACAATCTCCTTGCCTGAATTTTTACGATCAAATTAAAAAATAGATTGATATCCACTTTCTTCTTCAATATCTGGTGTATTCTCAATTGATTTTTCTTCAATGTTTGGTGCAGTCTCAAATAATTCTTCTTCAATATCTGGTGTATTCCCAATTGATTTTTCTTCAATGTTTGGTGTAGTCTCAAATAATTCTTCTTCAATATCTGGTGTATTCTCAATTGATTTTTCTTCAATGTTTGGTGTAGTCTCAATTGATTTTTCTTCAATATCTGGTGTATTCTCAATTGGTTCTTCTTTTGTTCCTAATATTTCTTCAACAACTTGAGCTTCTACTGAATTAGAAACATCTTCGATTTCTTCATCAATAAAATCTTTCTGTATATCAACATCCAATTTAAAAAGACCATTTGTAATTCGTTGATAAACACTTAAATTAACCGCATAATCAAACCACTTTCTAAATTTTTCATCTTCATTATACTTCATTTTTGCATGTTTTTTATAAAACTTGTCAGACTCATAATCAATATGTCCTGTTTTCGGATCTTTAACTCTTAAATATACCCATGCACCACTTTTTCTCATAAATAAATAAAATGGAAACTTTTTATTTTTATACATTTTTTGTTCAGTGGGTATCAATTCAGAAAGAAAAATAAATTCACTCCAAAATTTATCAATCCCATGTATTTTACTAAAAACACAAGTAATCATGATTTTCGACGGAGCAAATTTATTTTTCTCCGTTGAAATATTTAAAAACCAACCATCAAGACCACCATACGGATCAGATGGTGTAATACTTTTTCCTTTTGATAAAAATAACCATTGTGCTATTCTATGATTATATGCTGAAATTGCAGAAGCTGCCTTATAATCTTTAAATTCACCAACACTTTGTTCTCTTGGAGCATATAAACCATCAATTTTTATATTTGCTCGAACTTGATCGATAACCATAAATGAAACTCGATTAAAACTCAACATTGGGCTATATTTATCAAAACAAAATGTTACTTCTCTAGCTTTAACTCCTATTATTTTATTAGGATCATCAACACCAATAATTTTACTTGGAGGTGTCGCAGCAATAGAATCCCAAATTACCAACAGATAAAATTCTTTATTCAATTTTTCTTCAAAACGTTGTTTGATTTCAACCAACGATTCTATTATTTGAAACACATCTGATACATTTACCATTATTGGTTCATATTTAAACCGTTTTGTATCCAATCCGAAAGTTTCAATTCTTGTGATTTGAAACTTTGTTGATTTTGCAACATTACCTGAACCTTCAACATCTAAACAAACTACAATTGCATTTTTATATTTATCCAAAAATGTTTTTGAAAATTGAAATGTTATAGTTGATTTTCCTGTTTCGGGAGTTGACGATAATTGAACAGGTGCTGAACTCACAAATCCACCACCTAACAAAGCATCTAAATGAACAATACCTGTAGGTGTCATTAAAGGTTTTGGTGATATCATTTTACCATAACTACTTTTAATAATAGCATCAAATGCTTGTCCCAATAAAACTGAATGTTCTTCAGATGCTTCTTCTATCAAACCCAAATCTATCTGTTGTGATGTTTTCTTTCTTGCCACTTATCCCCCCACATTAAACATTTTTTTTACTGATTAAAACTTCTTTTTGATCAGATTCGTCTTCATCCTGATCTTCGTCTGATTTTTTTACTACAACAAAAACTTCAGGTGGTTCAAAATGACGGTAGTATCCGTCATCATAATTATCCAAATCACAAGTTCCTAAAAAACTTCTTGGACCTAAACCTAATCTAGGTCCTAAACCCAAACCTAATCTAGGTCCTAAACCCAAACCTAATCGATGTCTCCATCCATAATATTGATTAAATGGTCTAATTAGAGAAATCATTATTTTTTTCCTTTTTTTGTTTAAAATTACTATTTTTTATTATTTGAATTCTTGCCAAAATTTTAAACATATCTTCGTTTTTATGTTTAATGTGAAAACCTCGTCTTGATATTCTTCTTCCTAAAATTAAAGAAGATTTAATATAATCTATCTTTTTATTTGTTAGTGAAATTATTTTACCTTCTAAATTTTTAATACCTGATATATCTTTGATTTCAACACCATGCTCAAAAAATCGAAAATACCAATCTAAAGTTCTACCAGGATTTTTTCTCCCAAAAAAATAACTAATTACCTTACACTCACCTTTTTCTTTTGAAGTGTAACCTAAATTTTGTGCGTGCATAGCAATTACTATCCAACAATTTGTTGAACC
>CAYLKS010000169.1:0-2839 GCA_964384205.1 uncultured bacterium
TAAATTCTGTGCCATTGTCACTTTTCAGTATCTTTATTATCTTATATTTTTTTAATATTTTTTCTAAAAAATTTGCTACTCCTTTCGTTGTAGGTGCTTCAGGGAATATTTTAAATCCCAATATAAACCTACTCATATCATCTATTACGAATAATACTTTATACTTGGCTATTTCTATAAAATCTATGCAGACTACTAATCCTTCTGTTATTATATTATATAAATTTTTGCCTCTTTTATTATCACCGGTTTTTTTCTCCCTTAATTCTAAATTTTTTCCATATCGTCCTGTTATTATTTTGTATATACTAATTTTGCTTATTTTTATAAAATTGAACATTATATTATTTCCAAGATATAAATATATACCATCTGCTGATAATTCAGGCTTTAATTTGTGTATCGATTCTACCAGACTAATTATAAATTTTGGTAATTTATTAGGTTGACTCTTAGGGATTGATGGCTTATCTTTTAAACCGTTTATCCCTATTTTTTTATAATTTTTATACCAACTGTATAACAGCGACACAGGTTTATTTATTATTTCAGATAATATTTTTAAACTCACTTTTGCTTCCTTGAACTCTTCTACTATTTTCACAATCTCATATTTCTCTGTATCGTTAAATCTTAAATATGCTCCGTCTATTAATGTCTTATTTATTATATTTAATTTTTCTATTATTTTTTTCATTATACCTATCCCCAATTTATAACTCTTTATAATCAACTCTTTTTTAATTATTTTTTTTCTCAAATTTTTAACTACTTCCTCCAAATCTAATATTTTTTTGTTTGCAAGAGCTACATCTTTTATATAACCCTTTGGTTTACGACCTGCCGATTTTTGTAATTTTATCTCCGTTAACACATTTTTTACCACTTTGACTCGCTTTATTGCGGTTTTTTTGCTGATTTTTTGCTCTTCTGCGTAATTTTTCATACTTTTTTGATTTAATATTACTTTTAATATGTCGATAATTTCTTTATCAGGACACATAATAATGCCCTCCTTTCTTTTGAATTAAATTATTATTATTATCGGAAGGAGGGCTTTTTTTTATACCTCCTTATTTCTTGATGTTAGATTAAATGACTTTATCATCTTATCATTTACATATATGTTTATTACACTTCCTTCACTTGTTATTCTTATATCATCTCCTAAAAATTTTCCTGTTATGTATATCTGGTTATTTATATCTCCTAAATTCAATTTTTCACTTTTATGACTCTGTCGGTTTAAATATTCTATATATTTTTTTACCTCATTCTCAACTCCGAAATATCTGTCTGCCGGTGTGAATCCTCCTATTCCTTGATGAGGTCTTACATAATTGTAATGCTCAATATATGCCGCTATCCTTGAAAATGCATGCTCAAAGGAATGAAATAATTCTATATCTATCAATTCTGCTTTTATGTTCCGATTAAATGATTCTATTTTACCGGTTGTCTGTGGATGATGTGCCGTTGCTTTTGTGTAATAAATTCCTAACTTTTTTAATAGTCTTTCAAATTTTGTTATGCCTTTAAATGCTGTAAATTGCCTGCCCTGATCCGTAAGTATCTCTTTGGGTAACCCGTATTTTACAAATGCATCTTTTAATGTTATCAGAACATTCTCTTCTGTTTGCCTTCTGTATAATCCAAAATTTACAATGAACCTTGAATGGTCATCAAGTATTGGTATAAGATATACCCGATATAATCCTCTTATATAAAATGTTGTAATATCTATCTGCCATAAATCATTTGCTGCTTTTCGTTCAAATCGTTCAATTTCAAAATTTTCTGATAAAAGCTTTTCTTCATACTTTTTCTTTTTTATTTCATCATAACTTCTTGCAATCTCATCTCTGCTATCAGGGGCTTGTTTTAATCCTGCTTCTACTAAAATTTTATGAACAGTATTAACTGCTAATTTAATACCTTTATTTCTGAATAGATAATCTCTTATTTTTTTTGTTCCAAAAACAGGATTTAATTTCTTTGCTTCAATTACTTTTGTTTTTATTTCATCGGTTATTTCAAGGGGAGTAGTTTTAGGTTTTCTGCTTTTTTCAATAAAACCTGATTCACCTTCTTTTTCAAAAATATTACGCCATCTGTAAAAACAGGATGCTGAAATATTATATTTCTTTAAAATTTCTGAAACTGATAAATTGTTCTCTTTATACTCTTTTAATATTTTAATTTTTGTTTCTTTGTCATATTGCTTATGCTTATTTACATAATTTAAGTTAATCTCTTTTTCTAAATCCATAATAAATACCTCCTAAAAATTGATTTAAAAATAACTTTTTAGGTGTATATATTTATTGTTTTTATTTTCCAAAATGTCTATAAATAATATATATATATATATCTGATTAGAAATATAAAATTAACAACTATCGATAAAATAAACAGTACAATCAAACCGTACAATCTATTTTTTCCACTTAACAATTTACCGTATTCTTTTTTACCTTTTTTCATTGTTTACCTCGCTATTAATATTTTTATATATTTTTCATTCCCTGTTGCATCTTTAATTTTCCCGACATATAATCCTGTTCCTAATTTTCTTCCATACTTATCAACTGCACTCCATTTTATATTTCCGCCGCTGCCACTTGTTAATTCCATAATTTTTTCCCCTGTTACTCTATATATCTCTATCCTTATATTTTCCGGAACATTATAAAAAGTTATTTCCCCGCCAGCCGATAACTTAAACGGATTCGGCACTGCCACTACTTTATCTATTCCGTACGCAGATACACTTTCCATAACCTCTTCCGCCTCTATTTTCACCCATTTTACACTGCTGCTTTCTATCTCCCCTGCCATA
>CAYLKS010000170.1:0-2805 GCA_964384205.1 uncultured bacterium
GAAAAGGCTTATGACTTCAACAAAGAAACAGTTTTGTGGTTATGTCCCTCTTGCTATGAAGTAAATGAGACTAAAACAAAAAAGAAATATTATGGATAAACAAAAAAATAGAACTGAAGTTATAAATCATTTAACTAATAAATCTAAAGCTAGAAATGTCCTTTATATATCCAGTCAAAATTCTATTATTCATGAATTAACAAAAACTATTATATTTTATTATTTAAAAAAAGGATATAGATATGATTCAGTAATTGTTGAGAATTTACTTACTTGTATTAATTCAGAACTAAAGGAAATAGATAAACAATTTAAAAATCATGTTAAAGGATATGGATTAAAACCAGAAGAGAAATCCAGACTTATTCTTGTTGAACCTGAAATGGATAATGATAAAATAGATTTAATTTTAGCTGATGAGAAATTATTAATTGAATTAGATTACAAACATTTAACTAGTGAGGAAAAGATTGAACGACTTAAATCAAAAGGTTTTAAAATTGACATATTTAAATTATGAAAGTAAATGAATTGTTTGAGAAATCAGAAAAGCTATTCGACTATATTCTAGAAGAATGTTCAGATGAACAAGGACAAGTAGATAAAGATGTATTGGATTGTTTAATTGATAGAATTAAATCAATTAAAGATAAAATGCTAACAATTGAGGAATCACAATCTCTAACTATAGATGAGATAAAAAAACAATTAGAAAAATTCAAAAAGAACAATATTCTAGATGTTCCTAATACCGATTATATAGATTAATATATAATATAATAATGGAATTATTCTTTTTATGGGGGGCTATTGACTCTGAAAATAATCGCCAGATTAAAGAACAAATAAGAGATGAATTAAGATTTGAAGGTCATTCAGAAGAATATATTTCACAATATCTTGAGGAAATTGGAATTTAACTTTGTGAGCGGGAATTCCCCTTCCTTTGGGGTGAGGTAGTTCACAAAGGTCTTGCGAGTATATCTTGCCTGACAGGGTTGTGAGTGAATCAACCCTAAACCAAAGTTCAACTTTGGAAGCCACTTTCTCAAAAAATCATCTTCAATTATGACAAGTGATTTTTTAGGTGGTGGTAATTCACAGAGGTCATTTTCGTATATCGGAAATGATGGGGTATCTGTGAATATACCCAAAACTAACCTTTTTTTGAGTTAGAAGCCCTATCCTTCAGGTTAGGGTAGTTCACTTATGGGAAGAGAAAGTTTAGAGGATAAGGCTAATAGATTAGTAGAAGAAGGTAAAGTTAAACATATTAACACTTTTAAGAATAGTATATTTGAAGTTGCTGGAGATTCTGGAAATTATTCAGTTATCATTGGTGCTAATAATAGTACTTGTACTTGTAAATATTTTACTTTAAAAGGAGGACTTTGTAGTCACATTCTTGCAGCAAGAATATATGCAAATAAAAAAGGAATCAAAATACCTAATATATCTCCTCAAATCAATAATGGTTAATATTAAATCCGAAAGTTGGTTAAGACAAGAAGGTAAAGAATTTTTTTGGTTAAAAAGAAAACTTGGTTCTTTAAGTTCAGATAGAAAGAGATTTATAACTTATAGAAATCAAAATCATTTCTTCCGTAAATTTCAGGGTTTTGGATTTAATTATGAATTGATTAATAAATTAATTGCTTTAAATGTAGAAACAATTGTATTAATATATCTTAAAACAAATAATAAAAAAAGTGTATTTAAAGCCAGTCCTAAAAAAATTAGAGAATCTGGGATACATATACATGAATCTTATTTTGAAGAACAGATAATTTTACCTATTGTAGAATTTGAGAAAATATAATGGTAAAAAAGATTTCAAAAGATAAAGTAAAAGAAATTAAAAGATTAAGAGAATTGGGTTTCTCTTATAACAAAATTTCTAAAAAGGTTGGTTGTTGTTATACCACAGTAGTATGTTATCTTTCTAAAAAAGCAAGAGAAAAGCATAGGAAATATTATAGAGAACGATATCAAAATGATGAAAAATTCAGGGAAAGAGTAATTGCTTGTAATGTTAAAAATCAAAAACAATACCGAAAAGAAGGTAAAGATTGGAAAAGTTTGCATCCTATCAAAGCCAAGAAATATTATAAAAAGTATCTTAAAAAATATCGTCAAGAACATAAAGAGGAACTTAAATTAAAACATAAAGAATACTTGCAAACACCTAAAGCAAAGGAATATTCTAAAAAATATCAAAAAGAGTATTATCAGAAAAATAAAGAAAAATGTCGTGAGTATTATAGAAAATGGTATTTAAAAAATAAAGATAAAATTACTGAAAAAAGAAGGGAATATCAAAGAAATAACAGAGAATTAGTAAATGCTAGAAATAGAGCTGATTATCAGAAGAATAAAGAAAAAAGATTGAAACGAAAAAAAGAAGTATATAAAGTTAAAAAGAAATTATAATTATGGAAAATAAATATATAGAAATGATAAAACAGTTAACTGAACTATTAAGAAGATATTTAAAACAGATTATGTCTGATGATACTTTAACACTTACAGCAAAATGTAATAAAGCTTATTTTGACGCTTTACTTACTGAAGGATTTACAGAGGAACAAGCTATGGAAATTCTATTGGCTTCTTCTATTACACAACCAGATATATATAAAAATTAATTATGGATGAAGAATTATATATTATATTATTTATTCTTTTTATCACTGGATTTATTATCAATTTAATCCCTTGTGATATTTCAACTAAATTTATTTTAATAGTGATTCTGGTTAGCATTTGTTTGGCTCGAGCTGCTGGACTTTAAAATAAAAGTTAATT
>CAYLKS010000171.1:0-2802 GCA_964384205.1 uncultured bacterium
AAAAAAGTTTCCTGTAACCAATCCTCCTTTTATTGGATCAGCTATTTCTCCATTATCAATATAATATCCTGCACTTATCTGTGAAGAAAATGTTCCACTGATTGAATCTGGTGAAAGCCAACTGAATTTATCAACTAATATTCCATGTTTTACTTCGCTTATTAGTTTTTCTAAAGATTTTTTTCCTGGTTTTATATAAAAATTAGAAATCTGGTCTGTTGGTTGTACTCCATATTTTCCGTCAAAAACAAAAAAAACATCACCTTGTCTCAATCCATTCCCAGTTGATTCATGATTATCCTTTATTCCATAAAATTGATCATAAACATAATTTTTGAAAATTCCTTTTTCTATTATATTTATTTTCTTTTGTGGATTGCCTTCATCATCAAAAGAATTTGTCATCAGCCCATAAGGATATAATCCATCACTTATTATAGTTAAATCCTTCACTGCAACCTTTTCTTCTGGAACTAATTTTGTTATTCCATTTACTTTTGCTGATGCTGAGGCATGAGTTCCTATTACTGATCCCAATCCATCTAGAACAGAAGAAGGTGAAAATATAACAGTTGTTCTTTCTGTCTTTGGTGCTTTTGCTTTTAATTGATCTCGTGCTATTTTAATCCATCTCTCTATATCTGAAATTGATATATCTTGTATTCTTGTTCTATATTGATGTGGCCAAAATTCAACCTTTTTTCCATTTTTTTCAACTATAAGTGACATCTCTATCATAAAATCAGATTCTTCTTTTCGTACGTTTAATCCTTCTGAATTTATTATATCTGTATAAGAGTCATAAGTTCTTAGTTTTCCAAACGAAATTAGAACATCTTTTGGTATTATATTTAAAATTTGTTCGGCAAAATCTCTTATTTCATGTTCAGCATTTTCTTTTATTTTTTTATCAACTGATTTGACAGTCTTGAATTTTTTTTGTGATGGAAATTGAAATTGAACTTTTTCAGATAAACTAGCTGATTTTTTTGCATCTTTTATTGTTTTGTTTATTGCAAAAAATGTACCAATATTGCTAGAACTAAAACCAATTCCTTTATTATAAATTCTGATTCCATATCCTCTATCCTTGGTTATATTTTCCAAAAAAATTCTATTCTTTTGGATATGAATTTCATTTATTTTTGTATGTTGCATAAATAATTCATAATTTTTTGCTGATTTTTTTAATTGCGATAAAATATATTCCTTCATTTTCTCAACCTATAATTGCATTTCTTATTCTCATATGAGGACCACCACTAGATACAGGAACATAATCTTCATGTCCTTTTCCACATCCTGATCCCCTTACATCAAAATCATTTCCAACAGCATCGACATTACTTAGAAATTCTAATGTTTTTCCTGTTATTCCAACACCCTTATACCAATCACCCAATTCTCCATTTTTTATTTCTATTGCCTTATGTGTTATAACTTGTAAATTACCTTGCAAAGGATCTTCCATTCCTGTCAAGCATTTAACAAGATAAAATCCCTTTTTTGTATCTCTAATTAATTCATCAACATCCCAATCTCCTTTCTCAATGTATGTGTTTGTCATTCTCACATAAACTTTTCTTGAAAAATCTTGGGCTTTTGCATTTCCTGTTGGTTTTGCATTCATAAATGCCGCAGATTCTCTATCATGCATAAAACTTTTTAGAACACCATTTTTTACTAATACTGTATCATGTGATTTTATTCCTTCATCATCAAAAAATAAAAATCCCCTCTCATTTTCCAAAGCACCATTATCATGAATAGATACCAGTTCAGAAATGATTTTTTTTCCTTTTAGATTTGCTAGATATGATCTGTTTCTTATAACTTGATCAGCTTCTAATCCATGACCAAATGATTCATGAGCAATAACACCAGTAACATCAGGATCAACAACGATATCATATCTCCCCCCTTTTAGAACTTTTGATGTTAACATTTTTCTTGCATTATTAACAATCATATTTATTTTTTCATTTATATCCAGAGATGAAAATAATTCATATCCACCTTGTTTAGCAATTACAAAATAATCATCTTCTACTCTTTTTCCTTGCTTAGCAGTTGCTGTTATTACAAATCTGAAAAATGGTAGGACTTGTTTAAGATCTGAGCCTTCTGTATTCATAAAAATAGTTTCATTTCTTGAATGACTAATTCCTACTCCACAATTAACTATTTGTTTATTTTTCATTATTTCTTTAAAAATTTCTCTTACATTTTTTAATTTTTCTTCTATAGAAATATCTTCTGGATCTATTTTCAGTTTTATTGTTTTATTTAATTTCCATGGTTTTTGCAAATATAGATTAGATTTTTTGTTGCCAATTTTTTTTACTAATTTTTTTGTTTCAGAAAGAATTGTTTTTTTATCTATTCTATCAAAACCTAAATAATACCATTTATTATCAGAGAATGCACGTATACATATACCATTAGAAGATGCTGAAGATATATTTTCTTCACTTTTATTCTTTCCCACCACAGATCCATATCCTTTCTCGAATCTAACGTCTCCATAATAAGTATCTTTTAAGATTTCAACCACATCTTCCATTAAATCTCTTATTGGCATTTAATCATCTTTTCAAAACTTTCTTTTGTTATATTATGGATTAGAATTTTTTTGTGCTTTTGTCTTAATCCTGCTATTATTTGAACTTTTGTGTTAAAGAATTTTTCCAGGTTTTTTATTATTTCTAGATTTGCTTTGTTTTGTTTAGCAGGAGATTTACAATATATAATTTTTTTATCTAAATCTATTTTAAATTTAGAAGAATTTGGTTTTACTTTTAC
>CAYLKS010000172.1:0-2763 GCA_964384205.1 uncultured bacterium
GTCTGTAAGATACATATGTTTTACCTCTATTCGATCTAATGAATAGGCAGGTAAATATTAGATTGTAGTAAAAACCGGTTTTGCCTATTCATTTTATAACAATAAAAAATTATTTTTAGTAACCTTGAATATTATAACATTCTAATTAAAATCTAAATACTTGTACAAAAAACCTTAAAAGTTAAAGTAAAATCAAGTATTTTTTGATACTTATTGAATTATCAATAGTAAAAGGCTATAAGCGCTGTCAAATTTTACATTTATGAGTCCACTCTAAAAAGGCTTAAATTGTTATTTTTTATAATTTTCGCATAATATATGATATATAATTGCTTATGTCGTGAAAAGTCATCAATTAGACCTTTTTTAAAAAGCTGATAAAAACGATTTTTAAATTGGACTCATTTATAATTTACAAACGGATATTACAGTTAAAAATATATAGTAATTAAGTATTTATTTTGTTTAAAGAGCTAAGATTCGATCTAATTTAAATGAATGAAACCATAAATCGATTACCGAAAGTTTACCGTAAGTAATAATAACCGAAAGTATACCGAAAGTCAAGACTAAAAAAATTTAAATACTATTCCTTCTGTAAGGTTGGCAATGGCCGTCGGATAAATTACAAATGCAAGGTCAACTCCTGCTCCAGCTATGTTGTTTACAGGCTGATTGGTGCTCATTGCTAAATATCCAAAAATTGTTTTACTTGATTTTTAATGGAATATTAATAAGATTAACAGTATTTTTAACTAAAGATAGAGTGGAAAATTAATGCATGGTTTTATTATTAAGCAGAGTATCGATTTAATAGATTTGATTTTTTTTATGGTAAATTTAAACCATAAAAGTGGAGCTATGCTGTCAAATTTCGAAAGAAAACCTTTATTTTTATTTTAGTGTACAAAAACTAAAAAGTAATTCTGAAAATTATAGAAAATCGAAATATGACATGGTTATTTTTGGATATAAACTATAATAATGGTTTTTAATTTTAGTTATGAATAGATTTAAGTTGAAGGATATTTTAAAAATTAGAGATGAATATAGTGGAGAAATTTTGGTTCATATGAGCGATACGCCTCTTATTTCATTATTATATATAGGGAAAATTGTAAAAAATTTAAGTGCTAAATAGGTTATTCATACAGGTGATTTTATTGATGAATTAAAAACGACAAATCTCTAATTTGATTAAAAGGATTATGAAAGAGAAATATCTGATAAATGGATACTGGAGTATTAATATGATTTTTATCGATAGTTTTAAGGTAAACAATATTCCATATCCGTTTTTTGTAAATATAGTAAGAGGCAAGAAGCATCCGATTAAAATTGGCTTTTAACAATGGAAAATTGATTGGTAGAGTTAGATGATAGTAAGGAGAGTGTTATGGTAATAAAATTTTTGGGGTGAAGAGATGATTTTCTTAAGGTTTACATCTCAGATTATATTTATTAAGTGTAATCAGGAAGCTAAAATGGCACAATTTTTGGCTGAAAATATGAAGGGAAATATTGAAGATAATGAAAATGCTGTTAAGTCAGAAGATAATGCTTCTACTGTTGTGTCTTTAGAAGATAAAGGAGAGGTGAGTAATAATCTTGAGGATGAAAATGTTATTCTCTTGAATAAGGATGTAAAATTTGTTATGAAGGAATTAATTAACTGGGATGATAAGAAATATGCAGAAAAATTGGATATGGCTCCATCTATGATGCTTATGAGGTATATTGATAACTGGGAAAAAGCATACCATGAGATGGAGGAGCGATATAAGGCAGAAAGGGTTAACTTTTTTGATGCAATAAAAATGGATAGCGAAGATTGTACAATAATTGCATTGACTCAAAAACCCTTAAGTATGAATATAAGTCCATTTGAAATTGTAAACCCAACTATTGTTGTAAATACCCCATCGGATAAGTTATTTAAAAATTTAAGGAATGATCTTTTGATCTATTTGACGAAAACTGCAGAAAACAGAGAATGGTATGAGCTAAATATTGCTATATATAGTAAAAAGGGAGATTATAAAAGACACTATGAAAGAGTTGTTCATATATTGAATGATCTGGGAATTGGAATGATTCTTCATGAAGGCTGGACACTTGACCATCCCTTTGTTCTTGTTACAGTTGCTGTTTATCAGGTAACTTTTTTATCCCTTGAAGATCCGATTGAGGTAAAAAAACTGCTTTTAGGGATGGAGTACAATCGGAATGGTGAAAGAATTGTAGATCTGGATCTTTATCATAATAAGAAAAAAATTTCATGGACTGAACGGGGAATAAAGGAGTTTGGTACAGATAGGACTGAGGTTGGAATGTATTTTAGAGAGGAGCTTATTAAAAAGCTTCCAGGAGTGACGATTAATAAATATTTAGACGTATTATAATTGTTGATATCTTTTCTATTTGTTTGTATTCTATCAAATATAAAATCCTTCTGTTGATAAAGATGTTTAACGTATGAAAAAAATTAGAAGTAAAAGATCAATATTATATACGGGTGGTAATCACCTCAGATAGTTTCAAATATAACAGCCATAATTACGAATCGACAAAGTAAGAATTTTATAAGCTTTACTCAAAGTTTAGTTGATTGTTTTAAGCATAGATTAATATAGAATTATTAAAATGAGGGGGAAAATATGAAGAATATCGATTGGGATAATCTGGGATTTGATATCAATGCTGCAGACAAGATGTTTATTGCAAATTATAAGGATGGAAAATGGGATGATGGTAGAATAGTTG
>CAYLKS010000173.1:0-2718 GCA_964384205.1 uncultured bacterium
CTCTTCCTGAAATCAATTGTCCAGAAGTAACCACAGGTCCAAATCCACCACCAGACATCCCTTTATTAAATGCACTCAGTATTCCTATACCTAAAATTTTTTTCCATGAAAAATTAAATCTGGTTCTTAAAAGAAGAATTATCCCCATGCTGAGTACTAATATTCCTATATAAGTTTTCAATACGACTTTGGGGATACCTATAGCTGTTAATGCTGCTATCATAGTAGTTAAAATACCGAAGCATGTTACAACAAAAACCACTTTTAGATCTCTTGTTGTACTTTTTCTAAAAGTCTCTATATATCCCAGGTCGGATAATCTTTTCATTACATCTTCTTTTATGCTAAAATCCACATTTTTGAGTCTATGATGCCCAATAGATGCTATAATGCTTCCAATTGCCTGTGAAAATAAAATGGAAGGTACTACCACAAGAGGATCAAAACCTGCAATAATAAGAACAGGTGAAAGAATTGTTCCATAAAGCATCCCTAATGATGAATCTATCATTTCACATACGAAGGCAGCAATAAATACTAAAATCATTATTTCAGTGCTCATATTGTTACTCCTTTTTTTATTTGTAATTATATAGAGATCATTTCGAGAATATGCAAATTTGCTGAAGTCACTTTGGTTAGAGATGAAGACGAAAACATATAATCACTGCTATTTTACGTTACTTTCCAACTGCTATCCAATAACTTTTCTAACAACAGGAATTGTTCTTATCAAATATGTGAAATACCATGAAAATAATAGTGAGAGAATAAAAACAGAAAGTCCTTCTATAACACCTGGAAGATCAGTATATAAAAATAAATATTGGAAAAATGCAACAAATGAATAATGGACAATATAAATTCCATAAGCATTATTTTTTAAACTATTTAAGATTTTAACTTCATTGTTAAAATAGGATACAAATATTCCCAATAAAGTAATTGATAGAAATATTGATGCTAAGACAAATGAAGCTGTGAGAATTAAATATAGGAAAAGATTACCATTGTATAATTGTGGTATATAAAGATTTCGCCAAAAGACAATTCCTATAATTCCATTTACCCACCAATATCTAACCAATTTTGATTTTTTAGAAAATACTCCGTTTAATACAGCATCTTTACCTAAAAGCACTCCTATAATAAAAAATAAAAAATAAAGAGGCAGTCTATTAACTTGAGCCATAAAGGGGCCCCAGAAAACATAAAATCTATTTTCATTTAATTTTGCAAATAGAGAAAATAAAATAAAACCAGATACAAAAAACACTAACAGAAAATGAATAGGGGAGATATTTGAAAATATTTGGTTATTGATTTCATCTTTCGATATTTTTATTTTTAATGAATAGAATATCGCAGTTATAATATTAAATAAAAGTAAAACCCATAAGAACCATAAATGTCCAGCAGTCGCCATTTTTTGTGTATTAATCCAATGCTTAATAAATTGGGGGAAGGAAATATCAGTATGCAAGACAAAGTTAACATAAGCTTTCACACTCAAAAAATAAGCAGGCATATTAATTATAAGCCAGCCAATAAGAAATGGTATTCCTAAACGTACAAGCCTTTTTTTTATAAAGTTAATAGTTCCTTTTTTTTTAATACTATCTAAGGTGAATATGCCAGATATTAAAAAAAAGAGGAACATGAAATATGTATCTTGCAAGCCAACAATATTATCAAAAAAGGGGAATTTATTTGGATCTATAATTAATGATAAAATTCCATGACTGGTATACCCAAGTAAAGCATGATGCAATACTACCAGAGCAGTTAGAAAACCTCTTAAGTAATCTATAGATAGTAATCGATTATTTGTGTTTGTCTCCATCAGTAATATTCCTTTACATATTTTATAAGTAAATAATTAGCAAAATTCAATATAAATTTTTATTTTGAAGCTTAATATATTCAACATTTTATAAAACTCATTTAATTTTTGCTTTCTGTCATTATTCAGTCCGTGCCATCTGATATTCTGGATTGTCCCTTCAAGTGTATAACGTATTGATATATAAACCATTATTTCCAATATTTAAAAGTTTGATTATTGGATTTTTCTCATTAATTGTTTTAACTCTTGTTCATGTTTTATCCTAATTAAATTCAATTTGTCTGTAAAAGTTTCCCCAATATTGAGCAATTTTGTAAGTAATTTTTTTTGTAATTGACAAGAAGTAAAAAAAAAATACACAATAATATCATATATGATTTTTTACTCATTGTTTCTTTCCTTAAGTATTCTACAAATATTTGTATATAATGCGTATTGTAAGTTTGAAACAATTATATTTCCTCGTTATACAATAAATTTATTTATCACTGTAATCATCATATTATCAACCAATTGTGGCATATGCTATAATTAGTTTTTGTAGGAAGTTTCTATTTATCTTCTTTTCCATTATTGTCAAAATTGAATAACAAAAAATAGAAATTGTAATCCATCATAAAGTCCATGAGAAATGATTAATGGTAACAATCTGCGATATTTATAAAAGTAAAAACTCATAATTACACTTTTAAGTCCTATGGAAATTATACCAACTGTACCTTGGTATAAATGTGTTATTCCGATTAATGTAGAAGCCAGAAAGATAGCAGTAATTTGCCAATTTTTGTTATCATTTATATTCCATAAGCATTTTAGTAAAAACACTCTTGATAATTCTTCAAAAAGAGCAATCCCAATCCATAAAACAGGTC
>CAYLKS010000174.1:0-2716 GCA_964384205.1 uncultured bacterium
AAATTCTGGAGTGTAATTTTTTCTGCCTTTCATGGTCCTCTCCTTTCTCTCTTTTTTAAATTTTACCACCTTACTAAATTGTGCAATTTTTGGGGACCACCTCAAAATAACAACACTGTTGCAATTTCTTGGCTAATTTATATCAATCCATAATTTGGAAAAAAATAAGATCAAAAAAACCAATAATGCCAAAATAGATTCAATTTTATAATGCTTATAAAGCTTAATATGATAGTGAGCTTAATATAATAGTGTTAAGTTATCTAATTTAACGGCTCAATAATTTTCTACGTGGTTTGTAATTTTAATACGAATAGGAGTTTTGAATCTGGAAAAAACCCACCGGTAATATAATTGTAAGTAAAATTAAAAAACATACTATTTAGCAGTAATTTGGTTATATAAACTTTCCCATTCATTTATCCATTTATTATAATCTAAAAATTTCTGCCCACTTTTTTTAATATCTTCAGATTTATTTCTCCATTCTGAAATTTGTTCTTCAAATCTCAAAAGTTTCTCCTCTAAATCTCCCTCTTTATAAGGGTTAAAAAGCATACCATTTTTCCCTTCTATTACCATTTCAGGTATACCACCAATATTACTACCAATTACTGGAACACCAAATGCAAAAGATTCAATAATAACACCTGGAAAATTTTCATACCATATACTTGGAACAATGGTAACATCTACTTTATTAAAAAACTCTTTTGGTTTCATTTTTCCCAAGAAGATAATAGAAACATCTTTATATTTTGATTTTAAATATTCTTCATAATCTTGCTTGCCGGTACCAGCTATAAATAATCTATAATACGGTTTTTTAATTTTATGATAGGCTTTCAACAAAACTTCTATTCCTTTATTTGGAGTTAAGCTCCCTATAAAGCCTAAGTTCACATATTTCGTATTAATTTTCCTATCAACAGATGTCTTGTCTAAACCTTTTCTTGAATCATATATTACTTTCTTAATAGGTACATTTTTGAAATATCCATAGCTTAACAATTTGTTTAAAACAAAATTACTTATACCTACAACAGCTTTAAGTTTGTTTGATTTCAATTTATAAGGAAATCTCATAAGCTTACAAGTTAAACACTGTCTTCTGCATACGGTATTATTTTTAAACATATTAGTAGGACATATAAGATATAAATCATGAAGAACTTGTATCGCTGGAACATTTGCTTCATTTATAGCATCCCATATAGAACAAGACCAGCCTTGTGTATTATGTATAGAAATAATATCCGGCTTAAATTTTTTTATTTGCTTAAGGACTATTTTTTTTGCTATAGGATTATAAACATCTAAAATATGCCATAACTTTCTTTTTAAAAAAGATTGCCTGATTTTACCATACGGTAGATATAAATTAGGAATTTTCGCTCTATATACTGGAACTCCGTTCACAATTTCTTCTTTATTGTCTCGATTCCAAAAACTCAAAACATTTATTTCGTGCCCCCTTTCGCGAATACCTTCTACTAAAATTTTTAAAGTAATTTCTGTTCCGCCACCTATGAATGGATCATATAAAACATTTACATATAGTATTCTCATTTCAACTTTCCCCTTCTTTTTACTCAGAAAGATTCACCGAAACGCATAAATAGTTTTCGTTAAATAATTTAATAAATAAAATAATTTAATAAATAATAGTGAATATAGTCCGTTGTTCATTCTTTTCTAAGTAAGAGCTTCTTATATATATTGCAAAAGTAGAAATTGATTAATTTTTGGTCTAACTTTATAGAAAATCTGTTTACTTCATTTTGTATGTGAGTAGCAAATTGATACAGTAGTTCTGGTTCACCAGTAGCTCCTCTAATAGGGCAAGCTACATATATTTTTGTAGTCTCAAATATTTCTATTTTACTCATTTTTGCTCATTTTCAAATTTTTCTATTTTAGGGGAGAAAAAAACAGCTGCCAAAGTTCCTTTTATATGAGCTGGAATAAGTATTTTCTTGAGTCGCCAAGCAATTAACAGATTATAAAGAAATTTTAAAATAAACATCGGTCTGTTTTTTCTTTTAAGTATATACAGGCTATTTCTGATATTATAGAAATGCCTAATCGGGTCAACAATTTCAATAGAAGAAAGATTTGCATTAGTTTTGTGAACTACTATACTTTTAGGATTGTAAACTCCTACGTATCCATTAGATACTATTCTTGATGTGTATTCTACATCATCATTCCAAATAAAAAACTCTTTAATAGGTAATCCGACATCTTGAATAACTTTTCTGTTGATTAACATGGAAACAAAAGAACATCCGCTAATTAACAAAATTCCATATTCTTCATAGAGATTAAAACATAACCCATTAACCAAGGGTTTTAATTTAGGTAGATTCATTTTGTGAGGGGAGCCATCTGTCCATAAAACCTTACTATATATAAAACCGATTTTTATTCCTAAATTTAAAGTAGTAGTCTCCAACAAAATCTGAAGAGCTGTCTCTTGGGGTATAGTATCATCATCCATTAACCACAACCAATCGTATCCCTTTTCATAAGCTTTTTTTACACCTTCATGGAAGCCACCAGCTCCACCTGTGTTTTCATGCATTCGAACATAATGCAATTTTATAACCTCTCCATCCGTTAAGTTTTTAATTCCAAATTCTTTCTCCCAGGGTTCAGTTAAATTTTCAGGAGGTAATTCTTTTATATATCCTTTCTCAAAGAGTAATTTAGGTGT
>CAYLKS010000175.1:0-2672 GCA_964384205.1 uncultured bacterium
TGATATTTATCAGTTAGCTGTAGCCATGGAGGCCAGAAGTATAAAGGAAGTTGAACAGAAGCTTAATCATGGTAGTTTTATAATCTGTACTGTAAAAAACAAAATAATTTCCTATTTTTACTTACCGAAGATGCTAAATAAAATAAATGATAATAAAAATATAATATACATTTGTGAGTATGGCATTGATTCAGAATATGCTCATCAATATCCTATAGAAAAAAATTTTTTTAGTATGGTTAAATTTCTTAAAGCATACGGCGCTAAAAAATTGATTATTCAAACAAAAGAAAAATTACCAAATTTAGATTTAACTTTACAAAAACTAGATACTAATGTGGATTAGTGGCACCCCTAATGTAAAATTAAGCTACTTTATTAGTTCAACCTCACAATCTAATTATACTCTCCCATTCCCGTTGAATCAGCCTAAATGTTATTTTTTCTTTAGTGCGCGCTATGCACTTTATCATGCGATTAGAATATTGGGATTAAAAGAGGGTGATCATGTACTACTACCTTCTTATTGCTGTGGGACGGAAATTGACCCTTTTATAGAAAACAAAATGTTCTTACATTTTTATAAAATAAATGAAAATTTAACAATTGATTTGAATGATATATATTTGAAGTTAAAAAAAAATCAAAATATAAAAGCACTTCTAGTAACACATTATTTAGGCTTTCCTCAACCTATGCGCGAGATTACTTCAATATGTCGAGAAAAAGGAATATTACTTATTGAAGACTGTGCTCATGCATTTCTTAGTAACAATTCGTACAACCATATACCTCTTGGTTCGTATGGGAATGGAGCTGTCTTCAGTTTAAGAAAAACTTTACCTATCCCGGATGGTGCAGTGCTTTATATTAACAGTCAAAGATGGCAACCTAAATACTCACTTCAATTACAAGGTCCAAATACATTTGCTATTTTGTTTAGACTTATGGAGCTGCTGAAAAATACTACTACATATCCTAAAAATGAAAAAATGCAAAGATTAGCTGCTAAATGTTTTTTTCAATCAAGATGGTTTTTTATTGCATTAAACAAGTATATTAAAAAAGGTACAAATGCTTTAATAAACCCAAATTCATATGAATTTCATCATCAGGCTATTAGATGGTCTATTTCTAAAATTTCAAAAAAAGCATTAATAAATCAAAATTGGCAAATGATTTTTAATAAGAGGCGAGATAATTTTATTTATTTACTTAATAAATTAACAGATTTTCCGGAAATTAAATTAGTGTTTGAAAAACTTCCTAAAGGTGTTTGTCCTTTACTTTTTCCTATATTAGTGAAAAATAGAAAAAATTTCCATCATGCTCTCTTATCAAAGGGAGTGGACAATCACCCATGGTGGAATTATTTCCATTTTCAAGTACCTTGGGAAAAATTTCCTACATCGATTTATTTAAAAAAGAAACTTTTAGGTCTCCCTATTCATCAGGATTTAAATGAAATTCATATGGAGATAATTTACACAACCATTAAAGAAATATTACAAAATGCAAAAAGTTAGTGTCATTATACCAACATTTAATCGTTCTAATTTTATTATTGAAGCTTTAGAGAGTATATTTATACAAGAATATTTTCCTCTTGAAATAATAATCGTAGACGATGGTTCTACTGATGATACAAAAAAAGTACTTAAACCATATTTAGATAGAATCCAATACATATATCAAGAAAATAAAGGATTAGGACCCGCTAGAAACCGCGGAATCGAAAAAGCAACTGGAGAATATATTGCTTTTCTAGATTCAGACGATCGTTGGAAACCAAACAAATTAAAAGTACAAGTAGATTTGTTAAATGTTAAACCAAATATAGCAGTCGTTTGCACCGACTTTGTAAATTTTTCAGAAGATGGAATAATCTTTGGAGGACAGAGAAATTGGGAAGCATATCGACGGTATCACTTATCTCTTGAAGGACAAGTGTTTAAACATAAAGCTAAACTTTCAGAATTTATACCCAATATCCAATCGGACTTTAAGGATACTTTTGTGTTATGGGGGAATATCTTTGAATATTATTTATGGGGTCCTCTTTTATTCATTTCTACAGCTCTTTTTCGTAAAAAATATATAGAGAAAATATATGATGAATTATTTGATTACAACTATACACATGATTTTTATATGTTTGCTAGGATAGCCCAAAAATATCCAATTGCATTCATTGATAAACCCTTAGTGGAAAAACGTTCAAGAATCAAAGAAAAACATGGACAAGCTGCACAACTAACTTCGGAAAAACATCAAATACCCTTAAGATTAGAGTATCTTCAGTTGACAGTAAATTTATGGGTTAAAAATAAAACTTTTTACAAAACTCACAAAAAGGCAGTTAACTATCGCTTAGGAGGCATACATTCAGATCTTGCATATAAATATCGAAAAATTGGTAACTATAAAAAGGCTTTCAAACATTTTCAAAAAAGTATTTCTTACCACTCGTTTCAAAAACGAACCTATTTTTATCTTATGGAAACAGCTATAAGGAGTTTAATAAATGAACTGTTACATTAGAATATTAACAGTTTTATTGATGTTAATCATTAGTGTAAGCTGTTCATTTAGGCAAAAAATAGAGAAGAATAAAACTATTGAAGACATCATCCACTCAATCTCAAGTGAAAATTTAAAAACTACCGTACTTG
>CAYLKS010000176.1:0-2633 GCA_964384205.1 uncultured bacterium
ATATAAGTATCTCTCTTTTTTCTCTTTTTTTTCATCTAACACCCCCTTTTATTTATTTATAAATTTTTCAAAAAGTTTTAGTTGGCAAGGGTACAATATAGTTCAATCTATACAATTTTTGTTTCAGTAAGACTGAGCACAACTCCAATAGAAATTTTAAAAGAGTTTTAAAAATCATTTTGTTTTAGTAAAGTCAAAAAAATATTGTCTATTTTTGAATAGTTCTTTTTCTTCTTTTCTTAATTTCTGTAATTTCTTTTATACCCCAGATTAAACTAGAAATAACAAAATTGAAGGTCATCTTATCACTTTTCGTTTTTTTATGAGCGAATGAGTTTCTCACATAAGAGTAAATACCTTTGAAAATACTTAACAACGCTTCTTTTTCATTGTTGTTACATTTATTAAATAATTTAGAAGAAGGATCTTTAAAAACTTTAACAACTAATTTTTCACCATCAATATCAGTTTTTTCTCTGTCTTTATTTCGTACATGTTCCCTTAAAAAATTTGAATAATTGACAAAACAGTCCCTAATAGCTGAATCTGCTTTCCCTTCAATTATTAGTGGTTCTAAATCTTTGTAAAAAGAATAACTCTGGTCGAAATATTTCTCATAATCTGAAAAAATTCTCAAGACTCCTGGAATATCATTTTTAATAAGATAATCAATCATTTTTTTTACTTTTTGTCTGTCAAGTTTCTTCGTATTGTTTATTGTTTTTTCTAGTTCCGATAAATGATAATTAAAAAAGTTTAAATCTCTTAAATGTTGCTTATCTTTCGCTTTATTTTCTAAATAATTTTCAAGCATTTTATTAAATGCCTCTCTTTTATTATTAAAATCAATCCAATCAATTTCAACATGCTTCCTTTTCATAAAAAAAGATATAGTCAGATCCATAAAATCAACCACTAATTCATTGAATTTTTGCAATATAAGATACTCTACAAACATTTTTCCACCTCCTTAATTTGTTTTTGTTCTGAGTAATTTTATAATAGAGCAAATTAATCTAGTTGTCAATAAAAATCTATTTTTGAATAATGGCGATTACTCTGCTCTTAGATAAAGAAATGGTAAAGGCTTATTATGAGGAGCTCTTGGGTTCCAACCTGAAATTACTGAAACCCCACCTTTGCTTTTACTAAAATTTAGCTGAGGTTGTGAAACAATTGCCATTCCTAAGTATGAGTAATTTAATTTGTTATTATCTTTTAATTTAATAGGATATATAAGATTACAATTGTAAATAAATCTTGGTTCATAACTATTCAAATATATAATAATTCGGAAGCTAATATCTTTATTTGTGAGTTCACAAATGCAATTGTGAATTCCATGTTTATTTTTTATGTTATCTGTTGTAGGAAGAACATAAAAATTATCCACAGTAACGGTAGCTAAATGTTGTCCTCTAAACTCCATCAAAGGCATTGTAAATAAAGGGCCTGCTTTCTCCTTAGGATTTTGATAATAGATGTGTATTTGACCGGATTGATGTATAGAAAGCTTAGGATTACGAATTGCTTTATATTGGCTAGTATAGTTAAAGGTTTTATTCTTACCAACAATTTTACCAGCGCCGTAAAAGTATTTGTTATTTTTCCCGTAAGGAATAATATAAAGATTAAACCCTTTTTTTGAAAAAGAAATTTTACAAACTTTTTTAACTTCACTTCCACTTTTAGCCAAGAAACGGATTTCTTTATAATCTCCTTGTAAAAAGATTTCCTTTTTATTCATATTCTTTTTTATCACCATTTTTAACAAATGTTTGAAAACTTCTTCGGTAAATATACAGAAATTGAGGATTGTACCTTTTTGCTTGTCATCTCAACAATTAAGATACAGGTTTATGCTCTATTCTTTGCTGCTTTTATTTTTCTCCGTGGTATTTTTTGCCTCTTTATATGTGTTCAGCGGTCTCATTGGATTAGTTGTAGGTTTATTAGGCTTAGGTGGCACGGGTTTATCATTAGAATTAGGTCCATTAGATGGTTTATCAGGTCCATTGGGGGATGAAGATAATGGACCCTCCTGACCTATATATTTTGCCTCATCACCTAATACCATATACACCTCCTATTAAAACGGTTAAAATTGCTATACTAAGGAAAACAAACGTCCAGATTGTTAAAACAGCCTTTTTTACCAACAACTTTTGTGCATCTTCATAACTTTTCTTTATTCTGAGATACTTATAATCAATATATCTATCCCAGTCATTATTATCCTCTTTTCTTATAAAGATTTCATCAACATCTGTATGAATAGCAACCTTTTTAGCAAACAAATTATAAAATGACACTATGGTTGATATTAAAATCATTAATCCAAAAAAGAAATACAGACCAAAATTCATTTTCGTGATCGCATTTAAAGTTAAACTAACAAGGATAGCTTCAAAACCAATAGCGGCAATAGTTTTCCGATTTTCCATTTCTATGCTTTGTAGTGTATCTTGAAGATCCTTTTCCTTGATCTTCAACGCATCCTCTCTAATTTTCAAATTTTCATTCTTTAGTTCATTTCTGTCTTTGTCCACATAACCTCCTTCATATAGTATAAATTTATAAAAAACCGGTACTTGTCAATGTTTAATTATGAAAAACTAAAACTGTTTCTAACT
>CAYLKS010000177.1:0-2585 GCA_964384205.1 uncultured bacterium
ACTTCTTCACCTGACAATGCTACCAAACCACGGCCTCTCTGTAGCAATGCCCAAGGAAAATGTGTGCTGACTTTTGGAATCCTATTCCAAGGAAGAACTCCAAACATATTGTAAAATGGATTTTTCTTAGAAGCGCCTGAAGTTTTTGTTGGATAGTATTCACTGGAAATATCTGCCTTAATATCATGTGCTATAGAAGGATGGCACAAAATTGTATCTGGCCTTATTGTGATAGGATTACCCCTATCATTGTATGCATTATCGACAACCATCTTAGTATAAGCATCATTCAAATTATCTATAGAATAATCTTTAGTAGCGCCCAAATAATTCTGGCCACAACCAGCAACTGTAGCAGATTTCAATGGATGTTCATTTCCACTATCAGCCATAAATGGCTTACCATCATATATGAATTTACCACTAGGATCAACGATATCGCCTACGCTATTATCAAATATATCATGTCCAGCTGTCAAAGCGCCATAAACAAAGAATTTAGAATAAAAAGATTCTTTTGTTCTAGCAGCAGCCCTAGACCATTCCTTAATGGTAGAACTGAACAATTTTGCAATTGCTTCCATGCTCCTATGTGTCTCATAATTCCAACGCATACCACGTGCAAATGTTCTAATTTTACCTATTAATAACCAACCTTCTTCAGGCGTATCATATTTAATAGGTTCTCCTGGTTTCTTTTCAATAAGTTCATCCAGTCCTACCATTGTATGAGACATTACATATGCATCGGGACAATCTTCTTCTTCGAATAGAAGTGGCCAAACAGGAGCTTCTTCTTCATATTCCCTAAAAAAGATTTCATAACCTTTAGATTTTAAGACTTGAGTGAATTCAGTCTGTTCTGCCATGATAATTTAACCTCCAAATATATATTATTTTCTAATTATGAAACAACTATTTGCTTATGTGTATTGATTTTGACACGCATATAACCAGCTTCTGCTTCTTCATCTGAAGCACCTACGAAAATTACAAAACCTTCATCATATGGACTATTATCCAAATCTACTACTTGCTCATTGTTGTTTATAATAACTTTAAGTGCATCACCATAACGTAATGCTTTAATAGCAGTTTTTGCATTTGGAGAACCGCCAGTACCTTTAATTAGGAAAATAGCTTCTTCATCAGTAATAACAAATCTTTCCTTATTTTCAGTAAATGTATATGTCCCATCGCCATTATCAGTTACACCATGAATATTATAAGCAGTATAATCGCCCAAAATGGCCCAACCAACTATATTGTCGGTAGCATTAGTTGCCTGATCCACAAGTTTATAATCTGCGCCCTTCTGACCCACAAAAGTAGCTGTTCCACCTTTTACTGTAACATTTTTAAGTTTGATTTCTAAATTAATACCATCTGCATGATAAGCATCGTAAATTCCTGCTTTGATAGCCTTCATAATATTTAACCCCCTTTTTATTTAAATAGTAAAATTACCTTTGAAATCTCTGCTGGTAATTTAGTAATCATTTGATTAGTTAATTCCGCCGAGAATCTTAACCAGCAAGCTAAGATTGTTCCTTTTTCACATTCAGTTAAATCTTTATAATCTTTATTTTTCATTATTTTTTCTATTTTATTCAAACATCGAATAGAACTGTAAGATAATTTATTTATATCTTCACCTAAAGCATTTTTCCAAAAACAAATCGAAAAGGCTGAATATTTTGCTAAAATTTTAGCCAAATCATCAGCCTGTTTCATTACCTTTTCATAACTTTTATCAATTTTTGGAATTTTAATTGTATTTGAGGTAGTTCCGCAAGCAATAGTAAATAAAAATATTAATATTAAAAATAATGAAATTAATTTCTTCATATTTTTAAACCTCTAAAAACTTTTCTAAACTTTCTAAAATTTTTTCTATATTTGTATTTTTCAAATTTATAAAATATCCTTTTTTATGCGTAAAATGTTCCGCATCAATATACTTATGAAAATCAACTAATGATGGGCCATCAGATTGAAATCCTTTTCTTATTCCAAAGTCATCGCCAAATCTATAAATCATATAATCAACTTTTCTAAGTTCAGATTTCAAATATTTAGATTCTGGAAGAATATTATCATTTATAGCAACTAAATGTGATTTTATTTGAATCCTTTCCAATTGAATATCTTCAAATTGTTTTAGCCAATGTAATCTGTATCTTTCAAAATAATCAAAACAATTAGATAATAATTGTAATGTATCTATTCCTTCTGAATCTAAGCCCCACCAAAAATCTTCTTGTAAATTATTAAGAAAATGGAAGTTTATATCTTCTTTTATTACATTTTTAAAGAACTCAGAAAAAGAAGGGTAAATAAATATTTTTAGTTTTGTATTTATTTTTATATCAAATAAGATTATGTCATTATTTTGCAGATGGATTGATTTCTTTGGAAAAATCGGGCAATAATCTGATAGTTTAAGTTTCCTTTTTTTATATAAACAATATGCAATTTTTATAGCATCTGAAGACAATACACAAGGTAATAAAATACGCAAATGGAAAAACCTCAGAGGATTTTACAGTATAAATGTTAACACATTTTCTTCAATTTGTCAAGTT
>CAYLKS010000178.1:0-2580 GCA_964384205.1 uncultured bacterium
AAAAATTCCATTTACACAAAATACGAAGCACTCCCGGATTTTCTGAATAATAGTTCTGAATAATAGTTATGTATATGTAAAATATTTTAAAATTATAAAAGGCGTAATAGTTAGAGAGATAAGGAACTCAGGAACGTCCATATAGAATTAATACTTATTTTCTAAAAAGAAAGAGAACGAGACGGTGGCATATGGCATGCCTTTCTTAATTTGTTAGAGGCAAGTATTTTTGCCTCTGGTTGTAATAAGTTAATTCATCTTTATTTGTTTGTTGCTGTTCCCGTCTCTATGTTCATAACTAGACAGACTAGGTTAATAAATTGATTAGTACCTGTAGTGTTGCTGTTGCTGTCTATCTTTTATTTTAAGGATAAAACGAGACGGTGGCTTGGAAAATTCGTTCTTTTCTATTGCTGTTCCCGTCTCTATCCTTTCAATAAAAAATTACAATTTAATTTTTATTGCTTGATACCTCGGTGCATTAATTATATCATACATTAAATCTAATGGTGTGGGTATTTTATTTTGCATTAAATACTTCACTATAACAGGATTAAAACCACTTATCAAAAATGTACCATACTCATCTTTTGTAACTGGTAAATTTCCTTTGAAATTTGCTGCAACATTCCAATATACTAATTTAGGTAAGTTATATCCTGCTCTTTTAAATTTTCTTTTTATTGTTTCAAAAGAAGTCTGTCCTGAGACTGCTTCGTCAAACTGCATATCTGATATTATCATTATCATTTCCGGCATCTCTTCTTGTGCTATATTATGTTCTTTGGCTGCTCTTAACACAACATCAAATACTTGCATTAAATCCGTATTAAAACCCCAATCAGCTTCAACTAAACTATTTACTCTGCTGTATAAATCTTTACCATTAATAGTTTGCAATTGTGGACTCTCAGAAAATGTAATAAATTTATCTTTATATATTCCTGTATTGTTTTCCGCTACATACATACCTAAGGATACTGACACATCTACTGCTTTTATATTGCTATATACAGGGACAAACATTGAACCTGATACATCTACAACTACTAAAGCATTTTTTGTCTCATATTTTGGTAAATTATTCCATAACGCAGTTAATAATTGATTTTCTTCAGCTGTTATATCTTCTCTTAATCCACTAAATCCTGATATCATTTTACTTATTATTTCATGTGGATATAATGTAGCAGCATTCATTTTTTGTTTACCATCTAATACATCTTTCACATATTGATTAAACCTTTGCTCATCATGTCTTCTAAATGCATTTCGATACAATTTCATTGCTCTTGAAGGAACTTTCTGATATTCTACTTTATCCCATTCATTAGCAGATATCTTAACTTCGGTTACATCAATATATTTTCTTAATTTACTTAAAGTTTGTCTGTATTCTTTTGAAGTCATATTGAAATGTTTTCTTGTCTTCTTTGCAAGTTTAACTGAATCTTTGGAAGAAGTATTTTCTGATTTTAGCCATTTAGCTAATAATGTAACAGATTTACCTTGATTCATATTATCTAAATCTTGTTCTAAAACTTTTTTCATATAACCAAAAACATCTGCTTCCAAAGAAGTACCTACAAATGTATATAAATCATCATATCTTCCATATTCTGGAATATACTCTATTAATTGCTTTGCAATATCAGGATAAACTTTAGCTAAATTTTTAATTACACATCTAAAATTTTCTCTAACACCTTGTCCACCTCTTATATCTCTAATGTAAAACAAGACTTTAATTGCTAATTCTGGAGCTTCAGCAAATGCTTTTTGAAATAAATCAACAAATTTATCATGTTCTTTGATCATACTACCACCAAAATAGAAGAGATCTAATACGCTATCTAATGAGGATCTATATGCTAATTCATTATTTTCAGTATATGTATAATTGGTTTGGTTTTTAATTGCGTTCATGATATTCATGTTAATTTCTCCTTTTTTAAGGTTAGTGTTGACTTAAAATACAAGGCACTATATAATGATAAATGGCCGTTGTAGAAAGAAGAAGTAGAGTGAGGGTTTATTCTATATAGAGGAACTACCCCGGTTTTTTATAGTTCAGCATAAGATAGCTTATATAACACAAAACAAATATTTTGTCAAGTGTTTTTTTCAAATTTTTTTGATTTTTTTTGATTTTCCATTAAAAATATCCTAATAATTAACCATATTTCAATAAGTTATACATATCCAACAAAATTATAATTATCTTGTAAAATATAAAAAAATAAAATATAGTTTCACCTCCTGAAGTAAATAAAATATATTTAAACTAAAAAAAAGAATACTATTACTCTAAAAACATCTATAATATTAAATACTACAGGACAATTTTATAAAACTGATAAAACACTACGTAAATGGCTAAGACAATATCTTTCTCATAGAGAAAAAGGATTAAAAAAGATAGAAGCTGGCGTCCTAATATAATACCTAAGATGTAATATTTGTAATAAAGGAACCGGTATGGAGATAATACAAAAAGTTAATCCTTAAATAGACGTTGTATTAGATTTCAAACCTATAATCGTGGATAATGAACTTAACAAATACTTTAATTTTTGATAT
>CAYLKS010000179.1:0-2492 GCA_964384205.1 uncultured bacterium
GTAATTTCGCCTACTTCTATTACATCAGTTGGAACATTGTCTATGGCTCTTGGAATCATATCCTTTTCCGAAAGCTGTTCACGTGGAAGTTTTTTTGTTACAGTTACAACGATACCTTCACCAGTTACTTTTCCCTTCCTAACTAATTTTCCAAGACCAAAACCATTTACATTGGGTTTTTTGAACACAACTTTTCTTATTTCATCCATTTCTTATCCTCCTTTTCAATATATTTAATTAAATCTATTATACGCATTGAATATGCCCATTCATTATCATACCATCCTAAAACTTTTATTAAATTATTTTCAATAACGTCTGTAAATTCTGCATCAATAACACAAGAATTTGGATTTCCTTTAAAATCACAAGATACCAAAGGAATCTCAGAATAACCCAAAATCCCTCTTAAATGAGTTTTGCTTGCTTCTTTGAAAACATTATTAACTTCATTTACATTAGTAGATTTTTCCACTTCTGCAATTAAATCAACTAAAGATACAGTAGATGTAGGAACTCTAATGGCAATTCCATTTAATTTCCCCTTCAAATGTGGAAATATTTTTCCTATAGCTTTGGCTGCTCCTGTTGTTGTAGGAATCATAGATAATGCAGCTGCCCTTGCTCTTCTCAAATCTTTGTGTGGTAAATCCAATATTCTTTGATCATTTGTATAAGAATGGACAGTTGTTATTAATCCTTTTTTTATTACAAAATGTTCATCTAATACTTTAACCATTGGTGCTAAACAATTGGTTGTACAGGATGCATTAGAAATTATTCTATGTTGTGGTTTATAATCTTGATGATTTACGCCCATAACAATCATTATATCAGCATTTGGAGAAGGTGCTGTTATGATTACTTTTCTTGCATTATGAAGACCTGCCATTTCTGCTTTAGTAAAAACACCTGTCGATTCTACTACGATATCTATATCACATTCTTTCCAAGGAATGAGTTTAGGATTTTTTTCACTAAAAATTTTAATTTCTTTCCCATTTATAGTAAATGCTTTTTCTTTTGGTTCTATATTTACATTAAATTCACCATAATTAGAATCGTATTTTAGAAGATGTACGAGAGTTTCACTAGGTATTGGTAAATCATTCACTGCTACAAAGTCAATACATCTTTCAAATCCTGCTCTGAAAATTAATCTTCCAATTCGTCCAAATCCATTAATGCCTACTTTCATTAGTTCCTCCTTAAAATTTCCGTTTTCTTATTTCTTTTTAAAATAATCATTTCAGGGTCATATTTCTCTATACAATCATTTATTTGATACAAAGTTGCTCTAATATCTGAAGTAACTGGGCCGCATTCTATTAATCTACTATGTGGATATTGCGAAAAAATAAAGATTTTTTCTTTTTTATCGAATTCACCTACTAAAACTATGTTTTGAATTTTAATTACATTATTCATAAAAAACACTCCCTTTATCCATTTTTATTTTAGGCAATTGAAGTATTTTATTTGAAATGAAAATTCCATGCCCAAAAATTATCCACATAGAATTTTTCTTATAAAATTGAACTTTAGTTAATGAAGCATTATATTCAGCAATATAATAAGCCTTTTGAAACATTTTCGCTTTTTGATATTGTCCTAATAGATTTGGATAAGTGAACATTCCTACTGCAATGCATATTATGATGAATATAAGTGACACAAACATAATAATAAAGCTTATTGTTGTTCGTGTATTATATATACCCTTTTTGATACAGTAGGTAAACAAAATTAGGCCAATTAAAAAGAAAATTATCCAAATCATAAAATTCTCCTAAATATCTTCTTCTTCATTTATTGGGCCCTCAAATTCAGAGTCATTATTAGCTTCAATCAATCTTTTATCATAAGGACTTTGGGTAACAAAATCACCTAACCATCCAATTTGTTTTTTAAGTTGTGGATTTACAACTTCATCCAAAATTTTTTGATGTAATTTATCCATCTTAATCCTCCTTTTTAAAATATAATCATTCTATATTGTATTGTCAAGAGCCCAACTCATAATTACTTCTTCATTTGGAATGTTTTTGGAAATTATACCTTCTTCAACTATTTTAGCACCAAGTGCTTGAATTATCCAAACAAATGTATCAGGCGTTACTTTCCAAGGAACTATGTGGTCTAGCTTGAATACTTCAATCAATGGGTAAATGCATCCTTCTGAGCAAAAATATTGATTTTTCTTTTCCTTCTTCCATTTTAAAAATGAACCAAATCCAGCCCAATAATCAAATTTAGCTCCTTTTTTCACTAAATCAATAAAGAATTTGTTTATTAAGACATATTGCGCTGTAGTTACATCTAGTGCCCAAATTTCATATTCATCGCCTTCTTTGTAACCATCAAAAATTTTCCTAACTTTCCATTTACAATTCAATAATTCCTTATGGCTATCTGGCCAAACTTCAATTGTATGTTTATCATCAAAAACAAAAGCTATATGGGAATATTCGCCTTGTGTTTCCCATCTAATA
>CAYLKS010000180.1:0-2491 GCA_964384205.1 uncultured bacterium
CAAAGAGAAAAAAGAGTCAGTATATTAGATGAATTTAAAGAGTATATTAACAGAAAGCTAGAGAGATATAACATCTCATCACAAAAGTTGTATGTTATTTTGACGTGAAAATTCCCCAATTTTTAGAAAGTAAAAATCCCCAAAAATTGGAATTGAAAATTCCCCAGTTATTATTAAAATACTCCTAAAAACTAAGGAGTAAAAATATGAAAACACAGGAGGAATGGATGATGATTCATAATTTAAAACATATGGGCTTAAGTAATTCTGAGATAGCTCGGCAATTAAACATGGACAGGAAAACTGTAAGCAAATATTTAAAATGCAAAGAAGCACCTAAATATCAAAGAGAAAAAAGAGTCAGTATATTAGATGAATTTAAAGAGTATATTAACAGAAGGCTGGAGAGATATAACATCTCATCACAAAAGTTGTATGAGGAAATAAAAAAACAGGGGTATAAAGGTGGATATAGTTTGGTTAATAAATATGTTAAAATAAAAAAAGATGATTTAAAGATAAAAGCAGTTTTAAGATTTGAAAGTTTACCAGGAGAACAGTCACAAGTAGATTGGGGATATTGTGGGAAGATATATGATAGAGAACAGAGGAAAGAGATACGATTGTACTGTTTTGTAATGATATTAGGATATTCACGTATGAGATATGTAGAATTTTTTGAAGCTCAAAAATTGGAACATTTTTTAGAAGGACATAATAATGCTTTTCAGTACTTTGGTGGATATACCAGAGAGATATTGTATGATAATTTAAAATCAGTGGTAATAAAAAGGATGTTTAGGATGGTGGATAGCCAGTACAATAAAAAATTTTTAGATTATGCAGGATATTATGGATTTAAACCGATATTAGCAAGACCATACAAACCACAAACAAAAGGGAAAGTAGAAAGCAGTGTAAAATATGTAAAGAATAATTTTTTAGCAGGAGAAGAGTTTGAGTCATTAGAAGAAGTTAATAGGCGGGTAAAAAAATGGTTAGAGAAAATAAATAATTCAGTTCATCATACAACACACGAAAAACCACAAGAAAGATTACCAAGAGAAAATTTGATACCAATAGAAAGAAAAGAATTGTATGATTTGACACAGACATATTACAGGAAGGTACACATAGATTGTCATTTTAGCTATGGTGGGAATTATTATTCAGTACCATATCAATACGCAGGGAAAGAAATAGCTCTAAAAGTGCAAAAAAGAAAGGTTATAGTCCTATATAGAGATAAACAGATAGCAGAACATGAAATCAATAAAGCAGAGAAATATAAATATATAACAGACCCTAAACATATAGAAGGACTTAGGGAGTATAGAATGAAGTATAAGAAAGTCAGGTGTAAGCCCAATAAAGAGGAAAAGCCGGTAGTATCAATTAATTTAATGCACAATAATTCAGCTGTAGCTGAAACAACATTTGTGGAGAAGAGAGATTTAAAAATTTATGAATAAGGAGGGAAGTTATGAATGAGATAGAATATGAGAAATTAATATCAAATTTAAGGAGATTAAAATTATATAGGATAATAGAGATATTGGACAATTATCTTGAGCGAGTAAATAAAGAGGAAATAAGTTTTACAGAAGCCTTAGCATATTTAATCAAGGAAGAAACTCAATTTAAAGAAGATAAAAGTTTAGAAATAAGGACAAGAGTAGCTGGATTTCCATATAGGAAGACGATAGAAGATTTTGATTTTAGTTTTCAACCATCAATAGATATGAGGCAAATAAATGAATTAAGGACAATGCGATTTATAGTGAACAAAGAAAATGTTATATTTCTCGGTCCGCCTGGAGTAGGGAAAACGCATTTAGCAATAGGACTTGGAATAGATGCGATAAGAAATAATTATTCAGTGTATTATACAAACTGTTATGAGTTAATTCGTAAATTAAACAAAGCCAGATTTGAAAACACATTAGATAGGCAATTGAAGACATTATTAAAATATAAGGTATTGATAATAGATGAGATAGGATATTTGCCATTTGATAAAGAAGGGGCAAATTTATTTTTTCAGTTAATATCGCGGAAATATGAAAAAAGTTCAATTATCATAACATCAAATAAAAGTTTTAAAGATTGGGGAGAAATATTTAATGACGAAGTTATTGCATCAGCAATATTGGACAGATTATTACATCATGCAACAGTGATAAATATAAAAGGTAATAGTTACAGATTAAAAGATAGAATAAATGCGAGAGTAAGAACAGAGCAAGGAGGTTGACAAATGAAAGAAATATAATATATTAAAATCAAATAACTGGGGAATTTTCAATTCCAATTTTTGGGGATTTTTCGAGTCCAAATAACAAAATATAGCATATTTAAGCGAAAGTAGCGTATATAGAGTGTTAAAAGAGGCAAATTTGATACAAAATAACGCAAAAATGCATAAATATGGTTGGAAACACAGATATTCTAATTTTGCGAGTTCAGCTGACGAATTATGGCAAACAGATAT
>CAYLKS010000181.1:0-2472 GCA_964384205.1 uncultured bacterium
AGCTTTTGAAATTCATATTTAGCGTAAATCGCCCGATTCGCAACAGAAAAATTTGGTTATCCAATCGTTATGTAGAAAACTATCCACCAAGATATCAGGATTTTTGTAAGTAATGATTCCCGTTTAGTCTATCCACATATTAGATAAAAGAGCCTGTGCAGTTTGGAAGTATTACTATATGATTATACTATTATAATTCGGTATTATCAAAGAATTCATTGAGACTTTTTGAAAATTTTTAACTATTTCTCATCTGCTAAAGATTTTAATTTAATTCTAAGATATTTATTTAATTTTTCCAGATTTTCTAGACAAGTAGGTTTAGAATCAAAGTCACAATTATACATTGAAAAAAGTGTTGTGTTAAATATTGCTCTTGTCAGAATCGTAAAGGCTAGGTTGTATATATTACTTTCTTCAAATTTGTAGATTTCTTCAAAACCTAGTATAATAGTCAATGCTCCTTCAATACCTCTTGAAGAGTGAAATGTAACGATTCTAACTTCATCAGGATTAGCTGGTATTCTTCTGTTTTCGTTAGAAACATAATCAATATATTTAATATTCAACTCATTAAGCGATTTTATTACAATTTTATAATATTGTCCTCTATCTGGTACAATTATTAGCAAATCAGAAGGGACATAATCATTTTTCTTTAAGATATTTATTTTTTCTTTTATTTGTTTCTTCAAGAAATTTATAGCAGATATACGAACTGATCTTTCAAAGCTTTCAAAGAAAAATAATTCAGGTGGGGAGCCTTTTTCTCTTTTAAAATTTAACTCAAAATCTAATTCAGGGAAAAGACTATAATATTTCATTTTTAATTCTTTAAGTCTATCTCTAAGAGATTTCGATCCTTTTAATAATTCTTCAAATTCAAATTCAAAGTTTTGAGGATTAAAACTGGAATGAGAAAATATTGTTGCAAAGATGAAATTATACGTAGTATTACGCCAGACAGTGCGTTTAAAGCGTCTTTTAATATCTCCTTTAATTCCAAGTTTTCTTGCTAATTCATATGTGTTTATAGGTTTTTTATAGATTGCTTGAGAACTACTCATAACTACAACATAAAGGCAATCTTTTTTGCCAAGTGCTCTCAAAAAGTCCCATGTATATTCTCGCATATCCTGTCCTTCATCAACAATAATCGCATCAAATTGCCCGTGCTGCTCTTTCATGTCATTAACAAAATGTTCTACCCCCAGTGCCAACCATTGTTCAATTTCTTTATCATCTTCGCAAAAATCAGGAGGAAGACATATTTGGCGAATCAGATGGTCAATGTTGTCTATAAAAAACTCCCTATCTATTTTTTCACTATATCTAATATCATGCCGCATCAATCTCCTGATATCAGTAGCTAAAACTTTATTAAAACAAGTAAATAATACTTTTAAACCAATACTATTTAAATGTCTTGCAATTGCAAGAGCAGAAAAAGTTTTTCCTGTGCTAGGTTTCCCTTGTATAATTAAATGCTTATGCTTTTTCAGATCTGCTATCCACTCTTTTGTAGCTTTTGACTCCTCTATTTTCTCCAGTTTCTTTAAACGTTCTTTGTCAAGTTTAGTTAGTTTAAATTCAATCTTTTTCTCGAGTTTTCTAGAGATATAACTTAATCTGGTCGGGTCTATATTTACTTTGTATTTTTTCTTCTCATTATTGTTCGTTATACGACGTAGTTCATTAATAATTTCTTCTGGCGGAAGATCTAAAAAATTTTTATACAGTGTACGATAAGCTAGGTTTTTAGGTAATTTATCGGGAGGGATTTCGAACTCACTCAACTCAGTAAAAAGAACGACATCCTGACACCATATACCAGGAGAAAAATTTATGTCCTCCATAAATTCCATAAAGGCATGTTTACCATTTTCTGATTGTAAATATGGATTTTCACACTTTGAGGGAATATAACCATTTGGACTAATACTATCAATATATTCATAACTTTTTATTTCGATCGCAATTGCTATGCTATCTTCACCAAAAATAACAAATACTATGTCACACTCATTTGAATCTATCCTATATGGATTCCTGAAATTCTGAATGACTAAAATATCCTCTCTGTCTTGAAATAAAGGTTTGAATTTTTCCTTTACTTTTTGTTCACCTATACTTTTTTCATTCGGGGGTCTGTATTCAATCCACATTTTCTACTCCTTATAACAAACTAGAAACTCATAGTCTCTATAAATAGTATTTTAATGATCCCTGGTTTCTACATATTAATAATTAAATCAATTAAAATCAAGTTAAAAACTTGCACATCTGTGACTATCTTCATAAAAATAGCATTTGTTATGTGATAACAGGTAGATGAAGATTGCTGAATTCTAATGTGCAAGAATACATCTCATTCACTTGATTTAATATATGTTAACTTGTACTTTAGAAAATGGCGCAAAATTTGCTCATTCGCCTATCCGAAGGACGCCGTTGCCGTTAACGAAAATGAAG
>CAYLKS010000182.1:0-2425 GCA_964384205.1 uncultured bacterium
ATTATTAGTCGTCCCTTCTGCGAGATAGATTTTTTTGAAACCAAAGTCTAATAAGAAATCCGCTAGTGCTGAACATACTTCTGGATTCGTTACAGGCAACCCTTCATTCCGGAATTCTGTTGGTAAGATGTTGGGCTTTATTACTATGGTTTCGGATTGTCTTTTAATACCAGCTAAAGCGTTTTCAAATGCTGATAAACCCTTTTTTAAAACCTCAGGCAATTTATTTGAAAGAGAATCAGTTTTTCCGAAAAATACCCTTGAAACATTCAATTTTTTCATTAAATAATGTTTTTTCTTAAAAAACTAATAATAATTAATTGAGGGTATTTTAAAATTTATATAATTGATGTAATTCTAAAATACTTTTATGTTTTTCCGACAAAAATTCTCCATATAATACATCTAATTATGTCGGATCTCTCCTTTTATGTCTTTAAAGATTAAGAATCCCGCTTTTTCTGCGAGAATAGGCAATAATAATTGAAAATTAATGTATTTTGAAGTGTTAAAAGCCGTAGGCGTCATGATTAAGTCAGGACGTCCAATCTTATAAGCCGTTAAAGCTTTTAATAATACTAAAATATAAATTATCGCTCTGTGTTTAGTGGCCGCTTCTTTACCGCGTGTATTCATGCGAGATCCATTATAAAATGTATTATTAAAAGAATTTCCCTCCTCAATCATGGGTCTGAAGCTATAAATTTTTAGAAAGAATTCTTCTGACCAATCAGGAGGAATAAAATCGGTATTAAAATAATATCCTTTTTTTAATTCTTTAACGGGTTGATTTTTTATATTTTTTCTTGCTCTAATTATAGGAACCATTCCTTTAAATCTGAATTCTTCCAAAATTTTCTCGGCATATGAACCTGAATCTGATATTATAAGCCACCACTTATATGGACTACATTTCAGAAATTCCCTAGCCGTTTCTTTAAAAGCAACGTGGTCGCTCCTATTTCCCGGGAACATTTTAAAATACACGGGAAACCAACGGTCAAACATGTAAGCATATAAGATTCCGGGGTCATGACCTACTCCTTTTTTGACCCCATTATGGCGACAATATCCGGCATCAGGATCATTATAACTTTCTTTATCCTTTTCCTTATTGTTGCTACAGTTTGATCTAATGAATTGTCCATCCCAGATTAAGATTCTAGGAATGATAATTCCGTAATCAATGCATTCTTGCACTAAACATTGAAAATAATCGAATAAAGCCTCAGCAGGGATTTTATTCAACACGTGGCTTAAATCTGCAGCAGAAGGTAAGAAGCAAGGATCAATTGTAATTTTGAACAGCGGAGGAACTGCCATAAAATGGCATATTCTTTCAAATACAGAATAATTTTCACATCCAAAATTTATCCTAAGAAGCTCGTAAGCAAGAACATCCTTGATAAACATCCCCTTAAATGAAATGCCCCCGGCTTCGAGCCTTTCTTGTAAATCATCAAAAAAGCTAAAATCATTGAATTCAAAAATATTTTCGAAGGATCCTTGATAATTATAAAGAGGTCTAAGCAAATCCCATTCCTTTTTAGAAATTATCTCCTCAGCAAACTCCTCATATCTCATGATTTTAACTTTAGAGAAGCGGTAAAGATATTTATCTCTAAGACTTGGAACCCATTCCATAAAATCAATGATCTTTTTTTGAGATTTTGGATGTTTTATAATTTTCTTCTTTTTTTTATGTTTTTTAACGAAAAGCTTAGGATGTTTTTTTCGAGCGCGATTGTAATCTGTTGAGTTGCTCATGTCGTATTCTTCAACTGATTCAACCCCATTAAAGTCATCAATTTGCATTTGGAAGATACTGGCTTTTCTTTTGTATTTAAACTTTATCATGGTTTTTAATTTTAATTCTTTTTAATAAAATATTGGTAAAGCATCTATTTAAGTCTTTTGGTTAAGATTTGGGTCAATAATAAATAATAGCGTGTTGGATCACGATTATTCCTGAGGATGAGCAAAAAACATTAGTAATATTTGTTACCACTAGGAGCAAATAAATTGATTTAGAAAAAGCTTAATTATCTCCTCTAAAAATAACGACATAAATTAGGAAGATATAAGGAAGATTTTTGTCGGAAAAATATAAAAGAGTTTTAGAATTACATTAATTATATAAAATCTAAAATACCCTCAATTATAATTATTTTTTAAAATTAATATACATAACTTAAAAAACTACTTAGAGATTTTAAGATATGGTACAACCTATAGAAATAAGAGGGAAGACTATTGGGGAAGGCTTTCCTACATTTATAATTGCCGAAATGGCATGCGCACATCAAGGCAATGTTGATTTAGCTCTTGATTTATTAAATGTTGCGGCTGAAGCTAAAGCAGATGCCGTTCAAATTCAAGTCTTCAAGAAGGAAGTTTACATAAACCCGATTCATAAAGATTGGGA
>CAYLKS010000183.1:0-2419 GCA_964384205.1 uncultured bacterium
TTATAAAACACAATTTTTTTTATGCAAGGGGGTACCATGTCTCTTATTTTCCCATATCACATATAATAAATGACTTGACAATTTAAAATATTATTCATATATTTATAGGTTATGAATTTAAAAACATGGAGGATATTATGGCAAGAGTAGATTATCATGATTTAGGCTTTGTAAACACACGTGAAATGTTTAAAAAAGCAATGGAAGGCGGCTATGCTATTCCTGCTTATAATTTTAATAACATGGAACAATTGCAGGCTATAATTACTGCCTGTGCTGAAACCAATTCACCTGTTATATTACAAGTATCAAAAGGCGCCAGAAATTATGCAAATGAAACTCTATTACAGTATATGGGGCAGGGTGCTGTGGAAATGGCAAGAAAAATGGGGTCTAATATACCTATAGTATTACATTTAGATCATGGAGACTCTTTTGAATTATGCAAATCGTGTATAGATAGCGGATTTTCTTCTGTTATGATTGATGGTTCACATCTCCCTTATGATGAAAATGTAGAATTAACAAAAAAAGTGGTTGAATATGCTCATCAATATGATGTAACTGTTGAAGGAGAATTAGGAGTTTTAGCTGGTATTGAAGAAGAAGTCTCTTCTGAAGTAAGCCATTATACAAAACCTGAAGAAGTAGAGGATTTCGTATCAAAAACAGGCGTTGATAGTTTAGCTATATCTATCGGTACTTCACACGGTGCTTATAAATTTAAAGTAAAACCAGGAGAAACACCTCCTCCATTAAGATTCGATATATTAGAAGAGATTGAAAAAAGAATCCCTGGATTTCCAATTGTATTACATGGCTCATCATCTGTATTGCAAGAATATGTAGAAATTATCAATAAATTTGGTGGAAACTTAGAAGGCGCTGTCGGCGTACCTGAAGACCAATTAAGAAAAGCAGCAAAATCTGCTGTATGCAAAATCAATATCGATAGTGATGGTAGACTCGTTATGACTGCTATGATTAGAAAATTCTTAGCTGAAAATCCTGATGTATTTGATCCTCGAAAATATCTCAGTGTTGCAAGAGAAGAACTCAAAAAAATGTATATGAATAAAAATATTAATGTTTTAGGTTCTGCAAATAAAGCTTAAAAAAATATGCCTGTGTATTTAAAAATACACAGGCTTTTTTATATCCTATGAACAATTCAAATATACTTACTAATTTTATAGCTATTGATATAGAAACTACAGGACTTAATCATTATAACGATCAAATAATAGAAATTTCTGCTTACAAATTTAAGGACTCTCAAACTGCAGAATCTTTTGTTCAACTTATAAATCCAAATAAAAAAATATCTGATTTTATTTCTAACCTAACATCCATAACAAATGAAGATTTAAAAAATGCCCCCTCCCTTAAAGATATTGAAAATGATTTTTTTAATTTTATTGGAGATTTTCCATTAGTCTTTCATAATGCTAAATTCGATACCAAATTTCTCAATCAAAAATTGAAAAAAATAATAACAAATGAAATATTGGATACTTTATTTCTTTTCAGAATTGCCAATCCATTCCTTCCTACCTATAAATTAGAATACTTAGCAAAATTATTTAATTTAGAAGGAGAACATTACCATAGGGCATCTACTGATGCTCTTATTACAGGACAGCTATTTTTAAAATTACCTTATCTTTTCGGTAATTATTCAAAACAAACACTAAAACAGCTTAAAACTTATGCAAACATTAAAATTTATACAAAATTTTTTACAGAAATAATAGCCAATTTTGACTTTTTTCACAAAAATAAAATTCTTATACAAATATAAATAGCTATAATACCTTTAATAAACATTTTTTACTCCTCACACCTAAAAATTTTAAGTAACTTTCTATTTATCCAAATAATTTTTTCACATTTTAAATAGAAAAACAACCTCTCAAGATATTTTTTTATTTTAAAAAATCTTATAAAAATACTACTTAATGTAAATTAAAATATTTTTATATAAAAAAAATATCCATTAGAACTATAAAAACCTATGGAAAAAATGAGACATGGTCACCCATTAAATTAAGATAATAGAATTATGCAAAAGAAAAGCAAATATTGGTAAAAAAAGTGAATGCGTCTCTTATTAAAAGATACCTTGATATACCCTATAGTGTTAATGCAATAAGAAGAGTAATGAAAGAACATGGATATATGAAAATAAATAAATCAAAGAAGGAAAGAAAAAGGGATTTAAGAGAGAGAAAGAAACGTTATAATGCCTTTAGTAAATTACAAATAGATATAAAATATTTGGATGATATACCAGAATTATATTACGAATATAAACATTATAAATTACCGAAATATCAGATAACAGCCCGATGTGTAAGAACCGGAGCATTATTTATAAGCTATCTTAAAAAGAAGCATCAGAATAATGCTTATGTATTTA
>CAYLKS010000184.1:0-2372 GCA_964384205.1 uncultured bacterium
ACAGTTTATAATTTGACGGTGTTGCCATATGATAATTTTATTGTAGATGGATTGTTGGTTCACAATAAGGGCAAAGGTAAGGGGGGCAAGGCGGAGGTTACCTACCATGACATCTTTGCTATTGGGGAAGTGCAAATCTGGGAAGATCCTACCATAATATTTGAGGCGAGGTTGGGAAATTGCTTGTTAGTTGGAGATGGAACTACAAACGAGGCATATTTGCCCAATTTTTATATGAAAAAGTTTGTATTTTCTCGTGGTTGGGGTTATGTTAAATTTTATCCGAAGACAATAAAATTATATAAAAATTCTATTGAGAATGAAATGCAAGAAGGTGTGGATTATGAGTATGATTCTGCGAGTGGAAAGGTTACATTCGCTGTTCCGCCCGCCAATTTAGATATTATTTGTTTTACTGCGACTTATGATAATGAACACCCCAACAATACTACATTTTATGCCGATTTTACTTTTGCAGAGATTTTAAAGAGGGTTGGGTTGAGATATTATAAACATGAGGACCAGAGTATTGATAACTATTTAAAGGCATGTGCAGTATCAAAAAACTTAATAAATGAGGTGTGGAAGCCTGTGATGACAGGCTCTATGGATATTGTTTATAATCCCTTTGTGGAAATAGGACACACTATTTATGTAAAAAACGAAAAGACGGGATTTGAAAATAATGTTTTTGTTAAGGGAATATCTAAAACAATTAGCAATGATAATGTTTCCTCTGTTGTAGATGTTTATACATTTCCAGAGGTTCCGGTGCAAAGAAAAGAAGAAGAGAAAGAGCTTTATAGATTTTTGACTCCAGATGTTTGGGTTATGTTTTTGGAGAACGATTCTTGTGATAGTTACTGGGGCGATGGGATTTACTTGAAGGGCATGATAACCGATGCATATCAACGATTAAAATTTGGATTTAAAGATGTTTTAAAGTTAAAATTAAAAATGGCAAATAAAACAGCAGAATATCCTACTACTATTAATTTTATAGATAATAACGATATATATGTTAAATATGGGACATTTAATCAGTTTTATAGTGGTAATTTTAAACTTTCTTTGTGGAACTCTAACGAATTTGAAAGCGAGTTTCCGTCTTTACATTCTGGAGAAAAGGTGTTTGAGGATAAAAGTATGGATTTGGAGATAGTAAACGAAACAACACAAACAAATATTTCCTCTGCATCTATTGTAAAAGTGGCAAAGTATCCTATGTTTAAAGGATATTTTGCTCCTATTTTGCCATTGCCTGCGTTTGTTACTCATCATCGGAACGCAGACCACATATTATTTTTGGATTCAAATAAAGATTTGTGGTTAATAGATATGTTTTTAAATTCAGAAAAAATAAAGAATTTGGATTTTGTAGATGAAAATACAGTATGTATGGTTTCAGACAGGAGAAATAAAGTGTTTTTCTTGACTGAACATGCTACACATTTGGTTGTTTACGATATAGAAAATGATACTACAGATGATATTTTTATAAATGATTGTATTTGTGGCTCCTTAATCACAAATCCGTTGGGATTGGTTAGTAGCGTTCATGGCAATCCTGTTATTTATGGCCGAGCAAATGCATATAAATATGAATATCCTAGCTTGTCTTATCAGTCTTATTTTAATTTTATGGAAATCAAATCAAACAATGATGTAATAAAATATAGAGTTTTGTTTGAGGATGATGGTTTTTCTGTTTCTGGGTTTCCTATGATATATAAGGGACAATTTTTCTTTGGCGGCTATGCGTTTGATATAAAAAAGATAACATCAGAATTTGATAATCCTAGTTCATGGACAACAATAACAGCAGAAAACTCAAGAGTTGATTTTGTAAACATTGCACTGGGAGATAACCTATTGAGCAATCCTTATATTTCAGACAATATGGAACAGCTTGCGACAGACAGCGGGTTTAACATTGATTTTGTAAAAACATGTTTTACCGTTAATATAGATAGAAATAAAATATATACAATAATGACAGACAGTTCTAATATGAACGCAGAACAATTAATGGATCCTTTTATTTGTGGGAGCAGTTTTGCTGTTGGAGAAAGAATAGATAATGAGTTTTTCTCATCGGATAATAAGTGGAACAAAATAGCCAAATTTGTTTCTTCCGACCCAACAGATAAAGATTCCTTTAAAATATTTCCATTGTATGTATATAGCGATAGAATGGTGTGTATGGTAATGGGCAATGAAATTAAAAGAAAAATCAACAAAGACTTGAAATGGGCGTTGGGTGTTATTGATTTGACAAACAAAGAATTACGGATTGTTGTTGGCAAGTTTTCGGGTCAAGATATAGGGACATACTCTCAATTGACATTAGAGCTGTTAACTAGTATTTGGTT
>CAYLKS010000185.1:0-2358 GCA_964384205.1 uncultured bacterium
GTTTAAACCCCGATGAAATGATACAACGATATAAAAGTTATAAAATCCAGGAACAGCCAACTCCTTTAGAACAATTAACGGCTCGTCCAAGAAAAACTAAATATATTGTCATGCTTACTGCTATTTTAGGCATAGTAGTAATATCAGTTGTTTCTTATACAGTATTAAATAAAAAAAATACTATAACAGTAAAAGAGGATAAAACGATAAAGGAGGTAAAAGCTGTTAAAAAGAAAGAATCTGTTACTTCAAAAGAATATATAACAATGGAGGAATCCGAGTTAATTAGGGATTTTGTAGAAGGGGATGTAATAAGAATACCTTTTAACAATAAATCATATAATCTTAAAATAGATAAAGTAGGAAATGGGATGGATTTTACCGTTGATAAAATACCATTTACAATGGAAAAGGACGAAATAGTTGAGATTGACTTTAATAAAGATGGGAAAAAAGATATTTTTATGAAGATAAATAATATTCAGGGGAATGTTGTTAATGTCACCTTAAAAAGGATATTTAAAACCAGCACTAACATTGCCGAATTACCAAGTTCAGGATATGAAACTGCAAAAATTAGCTCATCTAATTCTGCTCCTGAGGTTGTCATATTTAAGGAGAGTGAATTAAACAAAATTCCAAAAGCTCCTATAGGTGGCTTTACAATTATTTCCGGATATGAAAAAACTGGAATAAACACCAAAATAACCGCTGACAAGCTAAGCTATGTTGGTTTTTTTAAAGATAAAGAGGCAAAAGATGAAAGATTATTACAACCTGGGGATAGCTTAGATATAAATGCCAAAGACCAGCTTATATTAATGATTGCAAATGCAAAGGGTGTCAAGATAAGTGTTAATAATATTCCATTGAGCAATATTTTAAATAATTCAGCAATAGTGGTTAGAATGATAAAATGGTATAGAGATAGAGAAAATGCTGATATGTATGATCTGGTAATGCATGATGTAAAAAATCCAGAGAATAAAATAAATTATGGAGAATGATATGTTTTTTTTGGATGATGGGGATAAAAATAATGAAGAAAAGAAAGACGAAAAGGAATCTGGTAGATTTCTGGAACACGAGCTTTTAAAATCCAGAACAATTATTATATCACAGGCAATAGATGCCCAACTTGCAAAATACATATATTCAGCCCTTATACTTCTCGAAAATGAGGATCCTGCTAAACCAATTACAGTTATAATCAACTCACAGGGTGGAAGTGCAGATTCAGGATTTGGAATTTATGATATGTTGAAGTTTGTTAAACCTCCTATTATCACAATTACTGCAGGATTGTGTGCATCAGCTGCTATAATAATCTTTTTGGCAGGAGATAAAAACAGGCGATATTCACTACCCAATTCAAGGTTTTTAATTCATCAGCCATCTACCAGCGCAGTAGGCCCTGCATCTGACCTTGAGATTACTGCAAATCAGATACTTAAAATTCGAGATCAATTTAATTTGATCATTGCCAATGAAACAGGTCAAACATTGGAAAAGGTTACAGAGGATGCCAACAGAGATTTTTGGCTAGATGCGAAACAGGCAGTTGATTATGGATTGGTATCAAAAATTATTTTGTCACGGGATGAGCTAGATATTTAAATTTCTATAGCTCTTTTATTTTTTAAGGTCTTTTGGTCTCTTTAATTTTGTCTCATATTCCATCCGTAAATCTCTACAATACTCAATTTTTAACAATTCCTCTATGTCTTTTTCCTCTTTATGAATGACATTTATTACAAGCCGCCCCTCCGGTTTAAGATGCCTAAGCGCGTATACAACTGGTTTCCATGCCGGTCAGATAGATACTTTTATCCGAATCATTCCATCTTCATACTCAGGTATTGGAATATCAACCTCCTTTAATATTTCTCTTTCTTCATTTACAGGACCTGTTTCTGTAATAACCAATGGCTTTCATCAGAAAATACCTCTAAAATTATATGAATCCACTATAAAAACCATTTTTATTAGTTTTTAAAAAAAAGTGCTAATTGATAACTCTCTACAATATGAGTAATTATTTATCATGTGTTATGTGATAATTATGAAAAATAACAATTTAAGGCCTTTTTAGAGCGGACTCATTATATTTTTATTAAATATTTTGGTAAGTAATCTTACAAGCCAAGTTTTTCCCTTTGAATCGGTTTTTTAATATGGACTTTTTATAATTTATTTAAAATATCATATGATATTGTAAAACCACATAATGATAAAAATCAACAAAATGACAAACATTAGTCCACCAATAACCATAATAAATATGGGAAATTTTCCAGTTTTTTCATCACTTTCTATTATCTTTAACTCAGAATCTTCTTCAAATGAAGAAACAAGAGT
>CAYLKS010000186.1:0-2351 GCA_964384205.1 uncultured bacterium
AAAATTTTTTTAAAATTTTTCAATCTAACGACCAGGGTTACTTGCCGCTGTGAAGCGCCAGCGGAACAGCAGTCAGGTGGAGTGATTTGTTATATTAATTTTTTGCACAACAAAGCCTTGTAAATAGAATCAACAAGTTTATCAGCAATATCTACAGCTTTTATTAATTCATTAAATGTTATTTGAGCCCCTTGTTTATGTGCAACATTATGCCTTTGCTCAACAGCTGAATTATAAATTGTTATTTCTTCTTCACTTAAAAAAGTATCTAATTTTTCTTTTATATGCTGACCAAATAAACCTAAAAAACCAGCAATTTCTCCTTTTTTCACGCTTCTTAAGATTCTTTGTACAGATGAAACAACATAATTTTTAATTTCAACATCTCGGGTGGTAGATGCTCGTCTTTCTACAATTTGATAAATTTTTTCTTGGACTTCTGCACAGAGAACTATCAAAATATATTGAGTAAAATAAAATTCTACAATAGAATTTCTGGAATTAGTATTGTCTAAATGCTGTTGGCAATCTTCAATAATAGATCTTGTGCGGATCAATTTGTGTTCCATGTTTAACTACTCAATAAATAATTATAAGCAAGTTCAAATCTTGTTTTAACTACTTTTTCATCACTAGTATTTTGAGTGACACATTCGATGTATTTTGAGTCTTTTATTAAGGAATCAAATTTTTCCTTAAAATTACTTATTTTCTTATCCGCACATTCTATACCAACAGCCATAACAGAATCTAGAACTGCGTAATTCAGTCTTCCTCTTAAATGGAATGGTTTCTCGCCTAAATTGTCTAATAAATATAAACAAACATTGTAGAATAAATTTTTGTGTTCTACTATAACATTATTCAAATCGGTATTTTGTAATTTTTGTATTTCTAAGAGATATTTATTCAAAAATGACTTCATTGGCTTCTCATAGCATTTCCAGCCCTTCCTCAAGGCAAAAAGTCTTAAGATTAACTCAATATCTCTTAATCTTTTGTCAACTTTGGGTTTACCTATTATTTTTCTCCATTCGTCAATAGTATTTAATTCTTCCAATAATTTGATATACTCACCATAATATACACATTTACGAACTTCCATTGGATTTAGGTTTACTCCACCAGTATTAAGTCTTTCAAAAATATGATATATGCTCGTATCATCTTCTGGATGAAGTTGCTGAATTATTGTTGCTCTTAATACTGTATCATGTAATTGGAATTTATCCGGTTCATCTAAATCTTCATACGTTTTGCCTTCCCATTTATCTTGAACATTTTTTAATCTAAATATTCTCTCACCGAACTCATTTTTAAAAAACTTAATAATCGTGAGAATCCTTTGTTGACCGTCTATGATTAATAATTTATTTGTACTTTTTTCTTTATATAAAAAAACTCCAGGAACAGGTAATCCTAATAAAAATGACTCAATCAATTTGCTAGCTTTTACTTGATCCCATATGTAATTCCTTTGGAAAGGTGGAATAACTAACTGCTTTGCATTCCACTTATCTAAATAACCTTTCAAAGTAATATCAGCTGGATAATAAGATATTTCATATGTAATTACATCTTTTTCTTCATTTTCTGCTTCTTCCGTTTGGTCTATAATCCATTCATCAACTATATGTTTTTCTTCTGACATTTGTTTCTCTCCGATTATTTATTTAAAAATATAACGACCAAGCTCACCTGCCGCTATGAAGCGCAGCGGCATTGCGGTCAGGTGCCCCCAATTGTTAGCGATTATATTTTTTTAGTACCTTTTCTATAAAAAAATTAATATTGATTCCTATTCCAAAAAAGTTTGGTTTTAGTTCTATTGCACCTAGGTAGTCATTTATACTATTATTTTTCTCTTCAAATTTTCTTAAAAATGATTCATTTTTATCAATAGCAAAGCGGCATAATTCATCAAAAAATATTTCTAATTCGTTAAATTTCATGTCAATTTCTGATAAAGGAGCATAAAGTATAAGATCTTTTTCGTTTAATTCTTTTGGGTGTGCCCCTAACAACAACAAAGATGTGCCAGAGCGATTTGCTTTGCGAATTAAATTTTTCAATAGCTTATAATCAGGCAATCGGTTATGTAAACATTCTATCAACTCATTCGATAAATTAATTCCATCATGTCCCACTACTATTGCTGCTTCGGGACCAAGATTTTTAGCTAATCTATTAAAATTTTTCTCAATAATTTCTCTATATCCACCCTCCCATTCATAGTTTCCTAAAACGAAAACATATAAATTTATTTCAGGAATTACAGGCAAGTTTTTAATAGTCGATATTCTGTATCCCATATATTGTGTTCCCTGATATCCCTAACCATATACTCTACT
>CAYLKS010000187.1:0-2347 GCA_964384205.1 uncultured bacterium
AAAGATAAGCAAAAACAATATCTTTTTCTTTTTCAAGAGTTTCTTTTAGATCTTTGAAAATTTTATTTTTAGATTGCATTTTAATTTTTGTGAAATTACTTGAATGCCGGGGCGGGATTTGAACCCGCACGGGATTAACTCCCACTGGATCCTGAATCCAGTGCGTCCCACATCTTCCCCTCTTTATTGCTTGGTTTCGGGCTACTGTTTTTTCACACCACACCATTTACCACACCACCTCTATAAAATTTAATATTATTATATATACATACAAAAGTCAAATCCCTGTATGTAAGGAATAACAAGGGAGAGAAAGACAGGTTTTTTGTCTTTTTTGAACTTTCTCAGTAAGTTTCTTTGTTTTTTGCTAGATTATACAACTTTTTGAAATTTGAGTAAAAGGTTGGTCTCAGTCTCAGGTGCTGAAAATTTAATATATATAGAAAAAACAAAAGGAGGGAAATCTAATGCCAGGAAAAACACGGAAAGTGAACGGTGACAACCCCGACAACCACACCGCACACCACACCAGCTCAGTGGACATTAAACTGCTCAATGAACTGCTTCAGTTGTTCAGGAAACAGGCACTTTCTTCAGGTGTTCAGCCGAGGAAACAGGAAAGAAGACGCAGGAGCAAAAGGGAACCAAGGGTTGGTTTTAACCTTCTTATTCCCTACAGACTTTATGTGCAGTTAAAAAACTATGTGGAACTCTATGCTAATAGGAAAGAGTCAATGACTGAAATTATACTTACCGGTCTGGAAAAGGAATTAAAAGAAAGATATGCCAGGAAAATTTTTCCTGAAAGGAAACAAACTGATACCAGAAGTTGAAATAATTAAAGAATTGTACTTAATCAAAAGGAGTGTTCTATTTCTTTTAATTTATCATTGTTAATTTTCTTCTATTAATAAAAATTGAAAGATTTTAACTTCAAATTTTTATCTATCTGATACTTTTTACCACATAGTTAATTTTTTATTTCATTATTTGCTTAGTTAAGATGATATTACAAAAATAAAAAAATATAAATTCCTCTTTTGGAAGTTTAAAAATTTTTGCACATTTTCAAGTTGATATAAAAAATATTGATAATTAAGATTTGTTTAAAAAATTAAAAAATTTTTTAAAAAATAAATAAAAAATAAAAAATAAGTAGAAAAATTTAAAAAAAGAAGATGAAAATATTAAATATTTAAAATTGATAAAATTTGACTTTTTAAAAAAACAAAATTATTTAAAATATTTTTAATAATACAACAAAAAAAATTTCATTATAATAACAATTTTTTATTTTTTTAAAATTTCTTTATTATTAATTTTAATTTTTAAATTAATTTAGTTAAAAATAAAGGAATTATTGGAGGTTAATATGAATAGAAAAAAAAGATGGGTGTTGAGTGGGATTATTATATTTTTATTTTTTATTTTTATAAATATTTTTACAAAAAATGTTTTTGGTGATTTAACCATAGGGGTTTATTTAAATAGTACTAATAGTAGTTATACTTTAGATACATCTTTAAATGTTAGTAATGATACAGGTGGTCCATCTATAGGAATATTTCTTGAAAATGATACTACTGCTGCTTTTTCTGAACTTATAATAGATACTTTACTTAATGCAACTGCTACAAATGCTACAGGAGATTCTCAAGCCTTTGGAGTTTATGCAAATGGAACTATTGAAACCTTGGATGGTAACCCTGTAAATATCAGGGCTGTTAATAATTTTACTATTACCACAAATGGATATATAAATGTTACAACCTTAGGAAATAATACTATCACAAGTGGGATACTTTTGGGAAATGTTATTAATTTTACCAACCAAGGAGAAATTAAAGTTTTTAGTAATGCTACAAATGGCTCTGCAGGGGCTTGTGGAATTGGAATTGTGGATAATGTAAGTGATTTGATAAATAGTGGGAATGTTACAGTTAATATTAATTCTGTAGATGATGATACAGAAGCTATAGGGATTGGTGTTCAAGGCAATGTGACCAATTTGATAAATGATGGGAATGTAGTTGTTAGTGGTAATGCGACAAATGGTGAAGCAGAGGTTTATGGAATTACAATTACAGGCAATGTAACAAAATTGACAAATACTGGGAATATTACAGCAAATGCAGGTGCTACGAGTGGTGAAGTAGAGGGTTATGGAATTTATATAGAAGGATTTACACAAAGTTTAATCAATAATGGAACGATTGATACTTATACAAGTGTAGTGAATAATAATACTTATGCCTATGGGATCTATGTAGAAAACGATACAAGTAATTTAATAAACAATGGTGAGATAAAGGTAAGTGGGGATGCAACAAATGGTACTGCTAATATT
>CAYLKS010000188.1:0-2335 GCA_964384205.1 uncultured bacterium
TAACTCATAAAATATTTCCCTTTTTCTTTTTGCTCTCTATCTATTTGACTATCTGATTTATTTGCCCTTGGTCTTCCTGTCTGTGGATCTTTTCTAAAAGTCACACCAACTTGTTTCAAAAATTTATTGAATGCATCTTCAACAGAATCAACATTATCAACTTGGCCTTTTTTGCCTGGTTCGCCTAAGAAAACCATAGCTCTATCTGCAATTTGACTTAAAAATAATAAATCATGATCTATTATAATAGAGGAGCATTCTTTTTTTTCGACTATATTTCTTATCATCTTTGCTACTGATAATCTTTGCTCAACATCTAAAAATGCTGATGGTTCGTCTAATAAATATACATCAGCTGGCTTTCCTAAACAAACTGCAATTGCTACTCTTTGCAATTCTCCTCCTGATAATTTGTTCACATTTTTTTCTAACAATCTTTCAAGTGATAATGGCCTTATAATTTCAGATTTAAAACTAGTGGTTCCAAATTCTTTACAGGACATACTTAATAATTGTCTTACTGTTCCGTCAAAATCTGTTTTAGGATATTGTGCTTTATATGATATATCTACTTTGCCTTTAACTTCACCTTCATCTGGTTTTAGTTCCCCTGCCAATATTTTTGCTAATGTTGTCTTACCCAAAGCATTTGCCCCTAATATTGCCAAAACTTCTCGATTATGCAAATCTCCTTTTTTAACTAAAAGAGTAAATGTTCCTAGTTTCTTTTCTATATTTTCAAATTGTACCAAAGTCCCAATTCCACTTTCTGATTCAATAAAACTAGATTCAAATACAATTGGTTCTGGTCTTATTCGTACATTATCTTCTTTTATATATCCATCCAAAAATGTATTTATTCCAGCTCTAACAGAATAGAGTGATGAAACTATTCCATACACTCCAGGAACTCCATATAAAATATGAATTTTATCAGCAAGAAAATCTAAAGTTGCTAAATCATGATCTACTATAATTGTTGATTTATTTTTACAAAATTCTCTTATAGTTTTTGAAACTTCTAATCTTTGGAATACATCCAAGAAACTTGTTGGTTCATCAAAATAATATATATCAGCATCTTTTGCAATACATGCTGCAATTGCTACTCTTTGTAATTCTCCTCCTGATATTTTCTTTATGTCATGATCCAAAATTCTTTCAATATCAAATCTCTTTATTAGATCACTTAATATTTTTCTTTCATCAACTTTATCTAATAATTTTGATACTTTTCCAGAATATTGCTCAGGGATTTTATCAACTCTTTGCAACTTATAAGATACTCTAATTTCTTTATTTTGTAATTTTTCTAAATAATTTTGAAGTTCGGTCCCTCTGAACTGAAATATTAATTCTGAAATATCTGCAGGCTTTGATTTTCCTAAATTTGGCTTTAACTGTCCTGCTAAAATCTGTAAGGCGGTTGTTTTTCCTAAACCATTCGACCCAACCAAACCTATTATCTGATTTTCTATTGGATATGGTAATCTATAAAGAACAAATTGATTTTTACCAAATCTGTGAATTGGTGTTTCCTTTAATTTTTCTGGTAAATTTACAATAGTTAATGCATTAAATCCAGCTCTTTCACATTTATGAACACATAATCCACAGCCGATGCAAATATTTTCATCTATAATTGGATATCCTGTTTCTGGATCTATAGTTATACATTCTTCTCCAGCCCGATTTTTTGGACAAACTTTCATACAAAGATATCCGCATTTCTCTTTTTTACACAAGTCTTTTTTAACTACAGCTATTCTTGTCAAAACAATCACTCAAAAATAATATCAACATTTTCATTAAAAAAGGAATTGAATATGTTTGAGAATTTTTCTGGTGAAATAGACATATTATTTCTTTCAGAGCCAGGTATTCTTATTTTATATGTTATACCATCTGGAGCATAAACTGTATTTATTCCCCTGATAGGGACTGAAAAGAAAATCTCTTTTATGAATTCTTTTGGACTAGATGGTTCTGCTATTACTCTTATTTGTTTATTCAAGTTTTTGCCTAATTTTCTAACTATTCCACCATGTTTACCTATAATTTTTGAAACATCATTTTTATTGGTTATAATTAGTAAAACATTTTCATTTGATATTGCTCTTTTTATTTCAATATCTTCAGCAAAATTATATGGCTTAAGAATTCTATTGATTTGTCTATACATTTTTATTTCTTCTTCATCTATTTTGTTTTCTTTTACTAATTTTTCACATGCTTTACAAAGGATTTTGTTTTTCAAACAAACCTTGCAGATAGGAAATTTCATATAAGATTAGTAGTATTTAAGAAATAAAAGTGTTAATTTAATTTATGCAAA
>CAYLKS010000189.1:0-2302 GCA_964384205.1 uncultured bacterium
GATGGGTTTAACAAAGAAGAATTGGAGTTAGATTTATATATTCCTTATGAATTTTCAAAAATTAGCAAAGCAATTAAATTAAAAAGAAAGGTAAAGATAGAAAGAAATGTTGTTGAATGGAAAAGTAAAAAACTGAAAGAAAAGCATAAAATAGTATATGATGTTGTTATTATTGATTATTTTGATGATAACTATTTTTTAAATATACAATCATTTGATAAACTCCAAGAAGCAAAAGAATTTGTAGAATGGTTGAAATTTTTAGGAGAAAAAAATAAGGAAAATTTATGGTTTGATGAGCATAGATATTTTTGGAAATTTAGGATTAATAATGGATATTTTGAATTGTTGGAAAAGGTAATATGACAAGAGGAAAACTTAAAATGAGGGTTGAATGGATAAATGGAATTCCATATACTCTCTGTGCGGGTGATTTTGTTAGAAAAGCGAGAAAAGAATATAGATGTATTGGTTGCGGAAAGAAGATAAAAAAAGGAGAAACTTATATTTATTGCATAATGGGAGATATACCGCCTATTCAGTATTGTTTGGAATGTATCAGAAAGTTGTATAAATAAAGGAAAAATGAAAGAGCCTACGAGAGAAGATTTGGATTATGTGCATAAACTTATTTTAGAAGTTGAGAAAAAAAGATTAGTAAAAGATGAAATATTAGATGAGTGCATAGAATTGCTAAATCATTTTTCATTTTTTCATATTCTTTGCGGTATTTGTCCCCATTCTTCAGATAAATCTAAATGTTATAAAATAAAATGGTTTTGGAAACTTAAAGATAAGTTGGAAAGTTTATTAAATATCAAAAAATGATTGGATTTAAGTTGTGCAAGAACGGGAAATTAAGTGATATTGATAGCAATTATATTTTAGAGTTTAAATTTGATGGTGTTAGGTGTATGTTAATTAAAAAAGGTGAAGAAATTAACCTAATTAATAGAGAGCAAAACAATATCACAAAATATTTTCCTGAAATTGTAAATGAAGCAAAAAGGTTAAAAGATGGTATGTATGATGGTGAAATAATTTGCGGAAACTATGAAGATGGAAAGAGGGTTTGGAAGAATTGCGGTGATTTTCATAAAATACAAAAAAGATTTGTTGAAGATAAAAGAAAAATTAATTTATTAAGTAAAACAATACCTTCTAAATTTATCATATTTGATTATATTTGCGATAAACCTTTATTGGAAAGGAAAAAGATTATTGAACAAATTATACCATTAAAAGAATTGGCAACTTATAAGTATATATATGTTTCTCCTTATTTTTATTATTATAAATTAGATGATTTATGGAAAACTATAAAACAATTAAATTTGGAAGGTTTGGTAGCAAAGAGGAAAGATAGTTATTATAATGATTTAAGGAATGATGAATGGATAAAAGTGAAGAATAGAAAGGAAATGGTTATTGAATTTGATAAGTATGAGAAACACGAGGCAGGAGTTTTATTGATTAAAGGTGATTTGAGAGTTAATTTAAATGGTAAGGAAAGTGAGAAAGCAATAGAGTTAATTGAGAAGCAAGGTTTTGTAAGGTGTGAAGTTGAGTATTTAGATAAAGAAGATAGTGGATTATTGAGGCAAGGGGTTGTTAAGAGGGTTTTATAGTTTAATCAGGAGATTTTATTATTTTTTCTATTGCTCTTAATCTTGCTTCTATTTTTATATCTTTAGATGTTATGTCTTTTCTATATCCAAATCTTTTAGCAAAATCTTCTATTGCTTGTATTGCTTCTTCTCTTGTTCTAAATTCACTTTTTGGTGTTATTGGTTGTATATTAAATAAATGAATAGGTGTATCTTTTGTTATAACATGTGCTGTGTAAAAAGGCGGTTTTGCAAACTTATATTTAAATATATAAAATTCCATACCATCGCATTTACATATTTCAGTATCTCCTTCTTCTTCAAATTTGAATAATTTTTTAGGTTCACAAAAACATCTTTTTACTTCTTCAACCATAATTTATTATTTTAAAAATCTAATTATAAATTATATATTAATTCTGCTCTTTCTTTAAATTTTCTTACAAGTTCATCTCTTAAAAATTTACAGTGTTTTTCTGGATTTTTACTAATACAACTACACATATTTTCAAGAATTCTAAGCCTACAAATATCATCTGTTAAATCCATTATTTCTGCTAATGCACTAACATCAATTTTTTCTTCTTTTTTTTCAACCATAATTTTTATTATTTTTAATACTTAAATACTTAGTATTTTTGTTATTCTTATCTAAATCCACGACAAAATCTTCTAAATCTACACTGTGAGAAACT
>CAYLKS010000190.1:0-2287 GCA_964384205.1 uncultured bacterium
GCCGCAGAGGAGATGTCTGAACGAATAAAAAAAAGATTGCAAAATAAAAATTTATTTGATCAGATTGTTATTAAAACTTTTCATGGTTTTTGCGCTTATTTTATAAAAGCAGAAGCTAAAAATATCGGAATTAATTCTGATTTTGTTATTTTTGATCAAACAGAACAAACAGAAGTTTTAAAAAGTGTTTTAGAAAAACATTCTGATTTGTTGCCAATTGATGAATTTCGCGCAAAACAAGAGATGTATAAAATAGATGAATCTATTTATAAGCACAGATTAAATAATACAATGAATAAAATTGGATGCAAGATTAATAACACAGAATTAAACAAAGATTTAATTTCTGTTAATAATGAATATCAACAAAAATTAACAGAACAAAATGCGCTTGATTTTAATGAATTAGTAATACTAACTTTAAAAACTCTTTATTTAGATAAAAAAATAAGAAAAAAATGGTCAAAAAAATATAAATTAATTCAATTAGATGAATTTCAAGATACGCATTTATCAGAATATTTAGTTGTTAAAGAATTAGCTAAAGAATATAAAAATATTGCTTTTATTGGAGATCTTGACCAGACTATTTATGGTTGGAGAGGATCAATTCCGCATTTTGTAGTTGATTTGGCAAAAAAACATTTTAAGCCGATTAATGAAGTTCATTTAGAAATAAATTATCGTTTTAATCAAGGAGTTTTAAATGCAAGTAAATTATTTTTGCGTTCATTTTTAAACCCAATAACCAAAGAGTTAAAAATTTCAGAAAAAGAAAAAAATAATAAAGAAAATGCATTGGAAATAATTGATGGCTATAATATTAATGAGGAAATAAGCAAAGTTATTAGTAGTATAAAAAAAATAAAAGATAAAGACCAACAAGCAAAAATAGCTGTTTTAGCGCGAGCTAATTATGTTATTTCTCAAACAGCGGAAATTTTTACAAAAAATAAAATTGCTCATATTACAGTTGATAAATATGATTTTTTTAAAAGAAAAGAAATTAGAGACATTCGCGCTTATTTGAATATTTTATTTAATAAATTTGATTTGCGAAGTTGCTTGAGAATTATATCTTTACCTGGTCGGAACATTGGACAATCAACAATAGATAATATTTTAAAAAGCGGAGAAAAATCAGGATTACGGTTGTCTGATTTTTTGGATTTTAAAAGTTATAGTTTTGTAGAACCATTTGCTAATTTAATTAATCAATGGAATAAAGGGCGGATTATTGTTTTAGATACTGAAACAACAGGGACAAATACTTTAAAAGATGAGATTATACAAATTTACGCTTTAGAAATTGTTAATGGAGAGATTGGAAAAGATTTTCATTTTTACATAAAAAATAATATTCCAGTTGGAGTTTCTGAGGAAGTTCATGGATTATCTAATGAGTTTTTGCAAAAAAATGGTAAAGATCCAAAGGAAATTTTAAACCAATTAAATAATTTTATAAACAATGATATTGTTGTCGGACATAATGTAAATTTTGATATAGCAATGATAGAGGAGAATTCAAAGCGATTAAAAATTAGTTTTAATATTAATGAATATTATGACACGCTTGATATTTCCAGAAGAATGATTGAATCAGAAAGTTATAAATTATCGTTATTGGCTGATAAATTAGGATTAAGTTCTGCTACGCATGACGCTAAAGATGATGTTTTAGCAACAGCTGGGTTATTAGAATTTTTAGTAAAAAAATTAAAACCATTACAAGAAAAACGGATTAATTTATTTAAAAAATATAGCAAAAAATTTATTAAGTTAAGTTCGCAAATTAATGATTGGCAATCTTTTTCAAAAAAACAGCGACCACCAGAGGTTTTAAAATATATTTGGGAAGATTCAGGATTAAAAGAGCATTACAAAAAAGACAAGCAATATAAGAAAAGACAAGAGTCTATTGATACGCTAATAAAATTATTTAAAGATAAAGATAATAAAGACAAACAATCAGAAACTTCTTTAAAAGAAATGATTCGTTTTATGTCGCTAAACAAGGATATTGATTTTTTAGGATTAGAAAAAGGAAAAATTCCAATTATTACAATTCACCAAGCAAAAGGATTAGAATTTGACTATGTATTTATTATTGGAGTAAATGAATACAAATTTCCAACCAATAGAGGGGATTTAGAAGAAGAAAAAAGGCTTTTTTATGTGGCAATTACAAGAGCCAGAAAAAAAATATTTATTTCTTATAGTAAATTTGACAATTACGGACGCCCAATGTCCAAAAGCCGGTTTATTGATTATATTGAGAATTAAAATT
>CAYLKS010000191.1:0-2284 GCA_964384205.1 uncultured bacterium
GATTACTGTAAATCTTGCTCCTGCTGATATAAGAAAAGAAGGATCTATTTTTGATTTACCTATAGCTCTTGGAATACTTATATCTTCGGGACAACTAAATCCTAAATGTGATTTAAATAGATTCGTCATAATGGGAGAACTGGCTCTGGATGGAAGAATAAAACCGGTGAATGGCATTTTAGCGGTGGTAGAAGATGCAAAGAAAAGGGAGTTTAAAAGTGTTATAGTTCCATACCAAAATTATAAAGAATCAAAACTGATATCGGGAATCTCTGTTTATCCCATACATAACTTAATAGATGCAGTGGAGATATTATCATCTGATAATGAAAAAAGAAAAATTAAGGGTAAAGCATTGGTTAATAAAATCAACAGTAATGAAAATATTTTAAGTTTGAGTAAAGAGAATAGTAATCAAAAAGTAGAAGGGGCCATAGATGTTAATGAGTTTGACTTTTCTGATATTAAAGGACAGGATTATGCGATAAGGGCTATAGAGGTTGCAGCAGCAGGGGAGCATAATCTACTCTTAATTGGTTCTCCTGGCTCAGGAAAAACAATGCTTGCCCTTAGAATTCCAACTATTCTACCTGATATGTCAGAGAAAGAATCAATTGAAACAACAAAAATATACAGTAGTGCTGGTTTACTGAATGATAGAGTTGGATTGATAAAAAAGAGACCTTTTAGATCGCCTCATCATTCAGCATCAGAAGTATCAATAATAGGAGGAGGTAAAAACCCGATTCCAGGGGAGGTAACTCTGGCCCATAACGGTATCCTTTTTATGGACGAATTCACTGAGTTTAGGGTATCCACCATACAGGCCTTAAGACAGCCTCTTGAAAGCGGGATAATAACAATTTCTAGAGCTGATTCAAGAATTACCTTTCCCTCCATGTTTATGCTTGTTGCTTCCATGAATCCTTGCCCCTGTGGATATCTTTTCGATGATACACATCTTTGCAGATGTACAGATAAACAGATAAATAAATACTATATGAGAATTTCTGGTCCCATACTTGATAGAATTGATATACAGGTTGCGGTTAAACCAGTAAAGGTGGAATATATGACAGAAAATAAAGAACGGTACTCTTCAAAAAAACTAAAGGAGAAGGTTCTTAAAGCCAGAGAGGTTCAGTATAATCGGTTCAAAGAATATGAAATAAAATCCAATGCAAGGATGTCCGTTAATATGGTTAAAAAATTTTGCAAACTTGACAGGGATATAAATGAGATCATGAAAAAAGCAGCCCGTATTTACAAGCTAACCGCAAGATCTTACTATAAGGTGTTAAAGGTTGCCAGAACTATAGCTGACCTTGATGAAAGAGGGGAAATTCGGAAGGACGACATATATGAAGCATTATCTTACCGGGAGGTTGAAAATATTATTTATATTGATAGAAAGGAAAGTATGGCTGGTGTAACTTTAGTCTAATATCCTCAAATTAGGGCGTAGTTGAGGATTATTTTAAAACTTATGGTTTTATTCATAAAAAACATGGTCTAATGAAGCTATATCTTTCTCTTTTGTATAAGAATTATCTGGTTGCCTTGACAGTTAATATAAAATTTGTTGTCCAGTGTGAATGGTTAAGTCTGGTGCAACATAGCTATGAAATATCTACAGTTTTACGTACATAATCGGATTGTTTTCAGAACATTCTATTTATTATAATAAACAAGTGCCAGTATTTGAATTATGTAGGGTAGTTCAATATCTATATTTCTGTTATTTTTATTAATGTTTGAGAAATAATCATTTACAAGCTCATTAAGAATAGGTTTAAATTTTGTATTATCGATAATCTCATCATATAACTTTTTGCTGTTTTTGTTTTTTTGATTTTGCATGGTTTCAAGCGAGTCCTTAATCAGTGGGTTGTTTAAAATATTTTTTGTAAAACTTTTTTTAAATTCATTTTGAAAAAAGCTTCTCATCTATTTTCCGGGCTAATCTATATATTTATGTTTTTTATAATTACCAGCACAAGTTTCCAACCTACTTTGTTCAAATCATTTTTATTACTTCATTTTTTCCGTAATTTAAAATATTTTGTGTTTTTTGTTTTATATAAAATGCCTTATAGTGTTAAAAGGCTTAAAAATATCAATAACAATAACGCTATACGACTTAGTGCTTTATAGCATTAAAATTAGTAAAATCATAATTGTATATTTTAATAATTCCGATAAACTATATAGTGCGAAAATTTTATCTTCATGTTTATATTATAGCGCAAATTCTATTAAAATTACAAAAATATTTAAAATTATT
>CAYLKS010000192.1:0-2270 GCA_964384205.1 uncultured bacterium
TATCGGGCTTGTTGTTCTCACAAGCCCCCAGCTTTAGCTGTGGGGTTGCTGACGAAGGACGGGTTCAATTTTAAAACAAATTTTAATTTATTTAAAATAATGCAATCCTGTGACATTCCTTCGAGATCAGTAATTCCACGTTCTATGACAACTTTACCTGATCTCCAAGGTATTGATTCGAAAATACTAATCATCAAAAACCTCCAACGTGAAAAACCACAACAACCTAAAGTTGATATTCTGGTAACTTAATATCATCTAACACTTCATTTTGAATTTGATTATTGGCAATATTATTATCACTGTTCATTGTTAATAGTTTTTTAAACACTTCCCCTAAATCATTCTCATCAATGTTTTTATTAGCTTTTTTGATATCAACTTCAATTAATTTATGAATTTTATAAATTAAATCTGAAACATTAGAATGGTATTTAAATTTAACATCTTCAAATTCTCTATATATACTAAATAATTTACCTAAAATTTCTATATTTTGAAGACGTGCTGAATAATAACTCGCTTTTTTACGCTTATCTTGTTCTTGTCTAATCAATAAATCCAAATGCTGATTAGCCGCCTCTATTGCTGCCATATGCAATTGTATTTCTTGTTGTCTTAACTCGATATTCGCAATTTGTTTTGATAATAAATCTCTTTGAGAATCAAAATCTTTATTTACATGATTATAATCCACAATAAACAACTCCTTCTTAATCTACTTGAAGACATATTTTTATAAACTTTTTAATTTGAGATATAAATGAAACTTGATTTATTTTTATAGGTGATAATGTTATTAAATTAATATATTCACCAGATAAAATTGATTTTGTAAAATTAACGGCGATTTGTTCAATTATTTCATGTACAACATCTTGATTGAATAAATTTCTAAAAGGATACATAAGTTCTTCTATAACTGCCGTTTTTACAGGATTGAAATATATTTTATTCTCTATATTAGAGTTTTTATTTGAAAAAATATGTACCGCTTTCAATAAACGATAAATTGTCGGTAATTTTTTTATTTCTTTTAATTTACCTTTTATATCATAATCATAAACTTGAGTTAATTTATACTGATTGTTATTTAAATACGTAAGATTTTTTGTTCGTGTTAGATATAATGTTTGAAATTCATTGTTATAAATAATATTTTTAAAAATATTAAAATTATATTTCATCTGAAAAAAACTAGGTGAATATTCGTAAATTTTATTTATCTGTAATTCATATAAAACTTCTCTATACAACGACAACTCAGTTGTTATATTATGTATATTATGTTGTTGTTCTAAATCAGTTAATATAAAATGCGAAACCAATTCAGTGTGAACATTATGTTTCTTCATAAAATAATAAAATAAAATATTTCGAAAAACTTGTTTATAGAAATTCAGAAAATTATCTACATATAATGGATTAAAAACTTTTATTCCATTACCTAAAAATCGTAATTTAACATCATAATGAATAATATCATTGTTATAAAAGAACGACTTTTCATATTTTCGAACTACATGTATAGCTTTTCTACGATATTCACCGTAAACTGTTCGAATAGTTTTTTGTATGAAATTTCTAAGTGTTTCGAAATATCTCATTAAAATATAAAGAGTATTTGGATATAATATATTCGCTCTAAATTTAAACGTTGACATTTGTAAAACGTCTTTATTATACTCTTCAAAACATAATACTAATTGGTTAAGTAAAAACATTTCTTTAACCAATTTAGATCGTGTGATTAATTTATTAAAATGTTTTTTCTCAAGTTCTGTTAAAAAATTTTTTAGTATTTTAGATGAAACTGCCGATTTATTAACTATTAATTCTTTTGCTAAATGAACTTGAAAAATCACATAACTCAATTCAAAATCGATATCTTTACAATTATTGTAAGAAAAAGTTTCGACTTGTTGCATACTGATTTTTCCTTCAAAAAATAATGGTTGTAAAAAACACATTTTGTAGAGTAGTCTTGTAGTCGCAAAAACCCCTCAAAAAACACACGGTTTCAGCCGTACGGAGCAAGACTACGTGGCTTTTGCTTAGTTTACCAAGCATTCTTTTTCTTGCTTCAACGATAGTTCTAACAAACTATCTCTGCGAGCCTGACATACTCCCACAGTTAAAACACGTGGGCTTTTTTGCCAGAGAATTCGTAAATTCCCGCTTGCCCTGTGCTAATTCATCAAAAATCTTCTCAAGCGTGGAGGCCCACGGCTTTAGCCGTGTCAGTAACCATTATTTTCATATTAAAGTAG
>CAYLKS010000193.1:0-2269 GCA_964384205.1 uncultured bacterium
CTATAGGATTATTCAGTTTTTTCTTTATTGAAATGATGTTATTTAAGATCGGAAACAAAAATGCTTCTGTTTTACCTGCTGCAGTTCTTGCTGTTATTAAAACAGGTTTTCTTTCTGAATTTACTTGTTTTATAATCTCCTCTATTGCTCGTTGTTGAAATGTGTACAAATTGTATCCTTGCGATTCGAATTGCTTTTCAAAATATTTTATTATCTCTGGTTCTATTTCTAAACCTATTTTTGTTTTTAGTTTTTCAGAGAATATAGAGATCTTCTCTTTACTTGATTTTACTTCAGGGATATCAATTTCTCCGATAAAGTAATCTAAAAATTTTATGGAAGATAATTTGATATCTTCATTTGTCGGTATTATCTGTGGAAGTAATCTGTACCCTTTTATTTCCTTTATTTTAGTTATAATATCATCATCTGATTTTTCTTCAATTGTATACTCCAAAAAATGACCGAATTCATAAGTTTTACGACCAATTCTAAATCTTTCATTTGGAGTATTATTGATTAATTTGAATAAAATTTTATTTGCGTTATCTGTATGTTTTACATTTTTGATTATTCTTATTTCTATTCTACTTTTATTCAAAATTTTTGCTTCTTTCACTAGATTTATCGGTAAACTAATATCTAACACAGAAGTATTGAATATGAGACTATCAGTTTCTCTATTGCCATTGGGATATTCTATTTCCCATATGACCTTTCCTTGATCTACTGATTTATTAATCGTAAGTGAAACTTTAGCAAATTGTTTTTCTCCTATTCTTATAAAGAATGATATTAATGTGGTATAGGTCTTATTGATTCTATTGAAATCTGTAATAATAAACCCTATCTCGCTTTTTTCCATTCCAGGTTCCCATATCTTCTCTATTTCTTCCTCACGATATCTGTTTGGCAATATTCTAAAATGAGGTCTTGGTTCTAATCTTTTGTCTGACAAAACTTCCATTAATTTTTCAGATAATTGTTTATATGTCATCATTTCCCACCCTATTCTTTTTTAAATATGAAAAGATACTCATGTGCTATCCTATAATCTAACTTATTATTTCGATAAAACATTGTTGAACGGTCATTGTGTTGTTGTTTTATGATTATTTCTCTTAACTCAAATCCATTTGAAATAAACATTTCTAATATTCTAAATCCTAAAGGAATTATTTTACCGTTATTTCGTATATCTCCAATCAATATAGCACAATATCCGTCTGGTTTTAGTACTCTAAAAAATTCTTTAGAAGCTTTATTCATTTCTTCACAAAAATTTTCAACATTTTTAATATGTGATAGATCTCCCTTAATGTGGCTTGTATATTTTAGACTATTTCCATAAGGTGGGTGTGTACAAATGAGATCTACTTCTTCATTATTTATGAAAGAAAGATTCCTGGCATCTCCCATTTTACATTTAATATCTACCTCAGGTAATTTATAGTTCGACCTTTTGGCTTCCCTTCTCATAAAATTTAATAATTTTTTAGTAAGGTTTATAGCATGAGGACTGATATCTACACCTATCCCATTTCTTTCTAATAACCAACATTCTATCAATGTAGTTCCACCTCCAACAAAGGGATCGAGAACTAAATCTCCTTTTTTAGAATACTGAAGAATTACATTTCTTGGAACATATGGAGACCAATTACCTCTATATTCATTAGTATGGACTGCCCAATTACCTCTTTTTGGAAAACTCCATATTGTTGTTTCTTCTTTTTTGAAGTTTTTAGGTTGCCATTCTTTTACTGTTTTTTTCCTTTGGATTTCTAATTTTAATTTATTTTCTTCAACAATTTTTTTAATTTCGTTTTCTATGACCGTCCAAGAAAATAGTGTGTTATATTTTTTCATTATTTTTTGTGGAGATAATCCAGAATTATAAAGTTCTACAAAATCATGTTGCCATATCTTCCATTTTTCAGGATGTTCTTTTTTGAGATGTGGCACTATACTTCTTTTAATTTTTTTATTACAATAGCAACATTTTATATAACGTTCATTGTTTATTTTAAAAATCTGAATATTTTTAACACAATTGATACTGTGTAATTTTTTCTCATTTTTCGATTTATATATGAATCCTTTCATTTTCCCACCTTTTTCTTTAACTCCTCTCTCATAAATTTCTCAACCATCTTAGAGAGAATAAAACCATTTTCTTCACAATATTTTTTATATTCGTTATAAACATCTCCATCTATGCTTAGTGTAACTGTCTTTTTATTATTTCCCATTTCTTTCACCATAAATA
>CAYLKS010000194.1:0-2242 GCA_964384205.1 uncultured bacterium
ACGGTTTTTATATGGGTGGTTATGGTGGAAGTGGTTTATCAACTATAGATCGTATCACATTTCCATTTAATTCTGGAACAGCTACACATGTTGGTAATTTATCTGGATCAAGATATAGTAATGCTGGTTGTGACGGAACAGATTTTGTATCTTTGTTTAATTAAATTAGGAATTTTACGGCTAAAACCAGGGGTTTCCACGCTTGAGGTGATTTTTCACAAAAAAATTGGAGGAACGGATTACGGAAAATTTGATTAATTTAATTAAACTGGTTGAATTAGATATTCGATCACAGAATAATTTATCAAAGAATGTTTTAGAAAAATTAACAGAATTAAGTGATTGGGATTATAAAATAGTTCAGGATGCTATTTTAAGAATACGAATGGCGGTTGCAAATAATGATTTGAATTTTGTTTATAAATTTTATGAAAATAACATTAAAGATTATACTTTTTTTAATAATAATAAAAAATTAGATTTGTTAATTGCTACATTAAAAAGAGATAAATTCGATACAGTATTAACGGATGTTAGGAATCGTTTATATATTCCAGATAACTTGAAGTTCGATGTTTTAGAAATTTGGGGATTACCAGTAACGCAAGCAAGAAATCTCGCCGTTAAAGAAGCTATGAAAAATAAAGCTAAATATCTGATGTTTGTTGATGATGATATTGTTGCTCCTAATAATTCTTTACTCAAATTATATGAGATTTTAAACAGCAACGATAATATTAAAGTAGTCGCTGCGAATTATTATAAGAAAATCGAGCCGTTAGTATCAGCGCATAATTTTAAAAATAATAAAGTAATTTTATGTGCTATGGGATTTGTATTAATGGATATAGATTATATTTCAAAAAATATTCCTTTTCCGTTATTTTGGGAATTTGGTTCTCAAGATGGGTATTGGTTAATGGGTGAAGATGCTTTTTTCACTAATAATTTTTATAATTATTGTCCTGACAAAGAAATATTTATTGATAATTCTATTAAATTATTACATTATGATAAAATATGGAAACGTTCTTATGGGGAAAGAGACATTCAAGTTACTTATGCTACAAATTGGATTAATGATATCAATCATTTTGAACGTTTGCGAGTACCTGAAAAATATCCATTAATAGCAATTGCTATTCCAACAAGAACTAAAGATTCACCAATTGCAGTAAATTTAGACACGTTATTATGTTATCGAGGTTATAGAACAGAATTTATCACAGTTTCTAATCTACCAGTTGATCAAGCTAGAACTTATTTAGTTGATGAAGCTTTAAAAATGGATGCAAGTTATATTTTATTTATTGATGATGATGTAGTTCCTCCAATTAATGGATTAAATAAACTTATAACTAATATTGAGAAAGATGGTATTGATATTATTTCAGGTGATTATCCTCTGAAAGAAAAAACTGAGAAGATAAGTATACATCTACAATTAGATTCAAACAATCAAGTCAATGAATTAGAAAGATCTAATGTTGACACGTTATTCAAATCGAATTGGTTAATTGGTTTGGGTTTTGTTTTAATTGATATTCGTTTCTTTAAACAAGCACGTCGACCTTGGTTTCTTTGTCATACTAAACACGAAAAAAATGATAAAAATGTTAATGAAGATGCACATTTCTCAGAATTAGCATTTGAAAATGGTTTTAATATTTGGGTTGATAGGTCAATTAAATGTTTGCATTTAGATTTTGAAAAACAACAAGTTTATAGTTTTGATGATAATTATAATAAAGAAGATTATGCTGCTTTTTTGCGGTAACTATTTTTAATTAAGAGGAGGGAATCGCATTTTTTTGCGTAAAAAATTATGAGTATAATTTCTCCAAATAGAAAAAAAGGAATTGAAAAAATTCAAGCTATTGAACCTATGGTTGCACATGATGGTAAAACTTGGGTTGATTCTACTTTAAATAATAATAAATTGAAAGTTTATGATGGTACTGATTGGATAGAACAAGAACCGTTTTGGTCTGGAACTGGTTCTGAATATGGTTATTGTATGGGTGGTGGATATTCAACTATAGATCGTATTAAATTTCCATTCGATTCAGGAACAGCTTCTCATGTTGGTAATTTGAATACAGCAAGATCTTATATTGCTGGTTGTAATAGTTCGAATTATGGTTATTGTATGGGCAAACCAACTATAGAACGTATTACATTTCCATTTGATTCTGGAACGGCTTCTCATGTTGGTAATTTAAGTGGAACAATATATGAAAAT
>CAYLKS010000195.1:0-2233 GCA_964384205.1 uncultured bacterium
AATAAGAAAGAAGTTTTTAATTATTTGAAATTAATATGTAAATTGTACTGGCAAATGATCTGGAGAGAAAAATAAATATCTAAGAAAATCATCGTATAATGAAACTTCTTTTTATTTTTGGCACAAGGCCGGAAGCTATAAAACTGATTCCTTTAATAAAAGAATGTGAAAAATACGAGAGTATTGAGCTTAGAATTTGTGTAACCGGTCAACATAGAGAGATGCTGGATTAGGTTCTTGATATTTTTGGAATAAACCCAGACTATGATTTAAATATTATGAAATGTAACCAAACTCTTTTTCATATTTCTGCAGAAATTTTAGAAAAGCTAGAAGGAGTGCTTGAGCATTGTAAACCAGATATTGTATTAGTCCAAGGAGACGTTACCACTGCATTCACTGGAGCATTAGCAGCATTCTATAAAAAATTAAGGTTGCACATGTGGAGGCAGGTTTAAGAAGTTATAATAAATACTCACCTTTTCCAGAAGAGGTAAACAGAATATTGATAAGTCATCTTGCAGATTATCATTTTGCACCAACAGAAGCTGCCAAAGAAAATTTTTTTAAAGAAGGCATCAAGAATAATGTCCAAATAATATATCCTGTCCATCTTAATCCAAGTGTAAAAAAGACTACCAGCGAAATTATAAAAAATATGCAAAATGTACATCTTATTCCTCCTGTTGATTATTTCCATCTAGTTTGGGTTATGGATAAAGCATATCTTGTTATTACGGATTCAGGAAGTATTCAAGAAGAGGCTCCTTCTTTAGGGAAACCGGTACTTGTCATTAGAAATGTTACGGAAAGGGTAGAAGGAATAAAAGCAAGAACAGTGAAACTTATATGAACGGACAAAGAGAAAATCGTTAATGAAGTAGAAAAATTGTTAAATTACAAAATGGAATATGGAAAAATGGTGAGAATAGTAAATCCTTATGGAGACGGCAATAGCTCAGGAAGAATAGTTAGAATTTTAATGGAAAATGTTGGGTAACTATGCGAATAGTAGTATTTGTAGAACATTATCCTCCTTATATGGGTTCAGATAAAAGGATATATGAACTGATGAAGCGAATAAGTAAACGGCAAGAAGTGCATTTTATAGTTTTTCCGGCCATTCGAAAACTGACCAGAATAAATTATGAAAGGAAATTTAACGAAGGGAAAGGATTTAAAGACAATATTTGTCCTCATTACTTTCATTTATCCGGATTTATAATGAGGATTTGGCGTTATAACTTTTATATAGGATATGTTATTTCATTTTTTCCCTTGTTATTTTCTTCTATTAAATTAATAAGTGCAATAAAACCAAAAGTAATAGTACTAAACTATCCCTCGCCATATACTGGATTAATAGGACTCCTTGTTGGCAAGCTACTTTGTATTCCTGTTATTTTAGATTTTAATGACTTAATTGCCCAGTATGCTATTATACTAGCAAATCTATCTCCAGAAAATTTTATAAGTAAATTGTTGATTAAAATTCAAGATATTATTGCGAAATATTCTACCAAGATAGTTGTTATTACTTCCTTTATAAAATCATATTGTGCAAAAAGACATATAAATATTGATAAAATAACCATCATTCCTAATGGCATTGATCTCAAACTTTTCAGAAGTAAGGATAATCATTTTGATAATTTTACAAATTCGAAATTTACATGTGCTTGTGCTGGTCACCTTGAAAAGCGGGGAATATGGAACATCATTAAACAGATGGCAATACTCGATGATTCTATTAGATATTTAGTTATTGGTGCAGAATCATTTTCTCAATGCCCAGGAAATATAATAAGTTTAGGCTATCTCCCTCCTAAAAAAATACCTGTAATTTTAAAAAAAGCAGATTGTGTGCTAGTCCCATTCCCATTTAATGAGATGACAAACGCCATAAGCCCCTTAAAACTTTTTGAAGGCATGGCCGCAGGAAGACCTGTGGTGGCGGCTAATCTAGCAGGCATTCGAGATGTTATTAAAAATGGTTATAATGGGATATTAGTTAACTCTGAAGATCCAAATGACTGGCTTAAAGCAGTGAAAAGAATAGCTCAAGAAAAAAAACTAGCTGAAGAAATTGCAAAAAATGCTCTTGAGGATGTAAAAAAATATGATTGGGAAGTATTAGCAAAAAAATTTGAAGAAGTTGTTTATGAAGTGGTTAAATTATGAAAGCATCTATCATCATTGTAGGATATAAGGGAGAAAAATATTTAGATGATTG
>CAYLKS010000196.1:0-2217 GCA_964384205.1 uncultured bacterium
GTGCTTGGCTTTATCATCTTAAAGGGTTTGGTTATGCAGATATACATGAGGAAGCTTGCTTATAGTGCTGGAGAAAGTGAATTTTGGGATACTTACACAGTTACATCTTCTGAAGGTGTTGAATCTGTAATAATAGGTATGAGAATAAAGTTAAATGGGGTATTGCAAGGAGAAGGTGATATGTGGAATTCAGAATTTGGTGTTTATGTTTATCTAAATGAAGAGATACCAATTTATGAAACACATGCTGGTCTAAATGAAGATGGTTTATATGATGTTTATTCTACTTCAGGAAATCTTGATATCGAAGATTTCACACCAATAACAAACGGTTATAAATTATCAGATTTTACAGATATTGTTTACTTTTCTGTTAAACCTGGAGAGTTTTGGATAGATTATTATCTTTTCACTGGTGTTAATATAGGAGGGTATGAAGTGCCTGGCACAGGTTGGGCAGTGTCTGATTTTTATAATAGTGCTAATTTTGAGATATTTCCTGCAGATCCAAATATTATAAGTCTTAATTCAGAGAGTGGGCAGGGTGTAGTGCCTATTCCATCAACTTTATTGCTTTTAGGAAGTGGACTGGTTGGTATTTTGGCAATAAAAAGTCGTAATTTAGGATAGAAGGAAAAAGCAGCTAAAATTTTTTGTAGGATCAAAATAAAAAATTCTCAAGGTACAATTTCAAGACAGTTATTGGAGATTATGAGAAGTCTTTTTGGTATTTAATATAGTAGGACGTTTTATGCTTGACTAATGAAACAGTGATTAATATTCAGGATGATTTTGTAAACTTCTTACCTAAAACAGAATTTGAGATAACGTCGAAGTCGAAATAGGATAACAAATATATTTTTTAAAATTTTTAAAAATTTATCAATTTTAAAACTTTTATATAAAAATAATTTATAATACTTAAAAAATCTAATTTTTATTTTAGTATAATTTTTTACTTGACATATTCATAATATTAGTGTAAATTTTATTTAATAATCTAAATTTAATGGAGGTGGGTTATGAAAAGGGGTTTTTTAGTTTTATTAATAATAATTTTTTTATTACCATTTTTAGCTATAGCTCATACAACTTATTTAATAAGTTATGAAGATATAAATGTAACTATAAAGGAAGGAAGTGCTAATGGTAAAGTAAGCGGTGATATTAGTGGGATAGTGAATATTGATAATTATTTCTCATTAAAAATTAATTCTGGAGAATTTGCTGGTTATGAATTTGGTTTTACTAATTGGGAAATTGGTGATATTTATAGTGGAATAAGCACTTGGTTTTATGATCCAGAATCTGATGAAACACATATAGCTATAGGTGGAGATATAGCTGCAATAGGTCATAGCATTAGTGATGGAATGGCAAAATTTGATCTTGCAAGAATTGGAGATACACAACGTTATGGTAATTTTATATACGAAGAGACTGATAGTGAGTTTATTTCATATAATAAAAATATTCGTTTATATAGTGATATTGAACATCATTATGTTTATGGGACCGGTTATTATAATGGTGAGATTGAAGCTCAGGGAGTTGAATTAGAATTTTATGACCCAAATACAGATGAAGAGTTAGAAGCAACCCTTTTCGTTTACTTTTGTGATTTGGGAGAGGGGGAAGGATTTATGATAGAACTGTCAGAAGAAACAGGATATTGGGAGTTGGGAGGAATTAGTCCTCCACTTTATGGAGTAATAGGGGATATTGTAGGAGATGGAAAAGATGTTTTAATAGAACACGCTGCTCCTTTAGAACATACTGTTCCTTTACCTTCAACACTTTATCTTTTAGGTAGTGGACTTTTTGGTATTTTGGTTATTAGAAGAAGGGGAAAACATAGCTAAAAGTTTTTTACAGGAATTATTTTTTTGTATTATAAAAAATAAAAATTTTTTTCTATAATTAATAAACATACTCAGATAATAATTATTTTCCAATAAAATTCTTGTTAGAAAATCTATTAGATTGATCTTTTGAAAATGGCACAAAAAGCTTATGAGCTTGACATTAAATATAGAAAAGATTAGAAGCAACAGAATGTTTGCTTCAAAGGATCAAAAAATATTGCTTAACTATAATATTTTATTCATAACCTTTAAGTAGTAATATTTTTATAATTGTTAAGACAGATAAACAAAGGAAATAAAGTAGATTTAGATATTTTGCTGGAATAGTTTATAAAGTATAATTATTTTTTGG
>CAYLKS010000197.1:0-2210 GCA_964384205.1 uncultured bacterium
TTGTTGATGGAAAACTTACATTTACAAAAGAGGAAGTCAAAGAAACTGTTTAATGGAAGATTAAAAAAACAATTTATTTTGTAATAATTAGTATTTTAGAAACAGCAGTATAAGCCCTTCTGCCAAAAGTGAAAATAATTTCGTCATTTTTTGAAACTGTCTCTCTATCAAAAAAATTATCAATTTTTTTAAATACAAGAGGGAAATTTCTTTTTAATTTCCAGCTTTCTTCAGGATTGTTTTTGTCTAAAAGAACAACAAATAAGCGATTGTCTGCTCCAAATCTTTGAGAACCTTGATTTTCGTACATCCAGATTGCTAAATCATAAGGGTTTTCAATTGCTTTTACTGGATCATAATTACGTGGGAGATAAGTAATTTTTAAATCAAAGGGTTGTCCACTGAAAAAAATATCTATGCCCTTAATATTTTTAATAGTAGGAATTACTTTTGGATGAGAGCTAATGTGTTCTTCAATTAGAACTGTTGTCCAGTGGTTAAACCATGTACAAATGACATAATTTGTTACATCATTATGAAGTTTTTCTCTAATGCCTTTTAATAAATTTTCATATCTGACAATTCTTCGGACATATTCAGTTTGAATTTTCTGGTCCAATTGTCCCTGAACAACTCCCCAAGAAAAAGTTTTAACTTTTGTTAATTCTTTTTTAAGATCTTCATCAGAAATAATTTCCCTTCGTTCCTGAATTTTCTCATTATATTTCTGCTTTATAAATTTATTAATTACTTTTTCTTCTGGATTAATATGGATGATTCTTTTCACAATTTCTGACATAGAACCTCTATTATCAACTTCTAAGTTTGAAGCAAGTATTTTTAACTGAGCTAACGGAATAGAAGTAAGTTTTAAATTCAATACTTCTTTTTGACTTAATAATGGCATCTTCTTGTCCCTTTTTCTTTATTTCTTTTTAAAAAGCATAATATATTCATGTTTGAAAATATAAAAACCACCCACTAATGCTCTATATCTCCACAGTTCTTTTTGATTTCTTTTCCCTCTTGTATCTTCAAAATTTTTCACAATTATACTTTTGAGTAAGTAGTTTCTTTTTAACAATTCATTCATACAATAAAATCCCAGAGGAACCCATTCTCCTTTGTAATATTTATCCCCTATAACAAGCGCAGAATATCTCCCTTTTTCTAAATATTGAGTAACATTATCCACTACTTCTCCAAACATTTTTAAAAAATCTTCTATGTTTTTTGCATTTGAAAGGTCCTTTTCACTGTCTGAAAACTTAATTATATTGTGATAAGGTGGATGCATAATAAGAAGTTGGAATTGCTCAATTTCATATTTTGCTAAAATTTCTTTTATGTTTATATTTCTGCTATCTCCGACAAATATTTCACTTGTTACATTATACCGATTTGGTTCTTTTTCTATTAGTTCTTTTGCTTTCTGGACAACATCTTTATTTAATTCAATACCGATCCCATTTCTCCCTAATCTTCTACATTCAATTAGAGTAGTTCCACTTCCTGCAAATGGGTCTAAAACCCAATCCTCTTTTTTAGTATATCGTAACATTATCTGTCTCGGGATCTGTGGAACGAAATTACCCCAATACCATGCTAAATGTGCTCCTGAAGAATCTCTCTTGTCTAACAACCATAAACTATCTGTAATAATTTCATCGTATTCTTTCCACCTTAAAAGATTTATATCATTGATTTTGTTTGTTTTGACTTCTTCTATGCTTTTCTTTAATCTTTTTAGATAATATTTTGCTCTTTCAATTGTTTTGGCTTCTATAATCTGGTTAATTTCTGAAATGATTATATCCTTACGTAAAGAAACAGTATCTCCATTAAGTTCAATATTTAGCAAACCTTCCTTATCATCTTTTCTGTATGTGATAATATCCTTTAATTCCAAAATATTTCTTTTAATAGATATGAAGTTATCAATAGAAATAACTCTGGATAAAATCTCAATAAATTTTTCCTTATTTATTATTACAAACTCAAATGATTTATGACCTTTTTTAAAATTTTCCAAAGGTAATTCAGCAATTTCTTTATTTTTCATGTTTTTATAATTATTTTAAAAATTTTAAATTATTTTAACAGACAAACAGGGGAAAAATCAAATTGTCTTTTTTATTATAAAAACTGTTTAATAAGGTGATAATTTTTTTCAGTTGCTCCTGTATTTTTTAAAAGAACTTTATAAGCAG
>CAYLKS010000198.1:0-2204 GCA_964384205.1 uncultured bacterium
TTATGAATAACAATGGGGGCACACTTCTTATCGGAGTTGATGATAACGGTAAAATTATTGGTCTGGAACAGGACTACCAAAATCTCAAAAAGAAAGACAGGGATGGTTTCGAGCAATCAATATTTACGGCAATATCAACTAATCTGGGTACTGATTTGTCTAATTATGTCCATGTTATTTTTCATTCAAAAGACAATAAAGATATCTGTCGATTAATTATTATGCCTGCACCAAGACCTGTTTTTGTAAAACAAGAAGGCAGCACAAAATTTTATATTCGTGCAGGTGTTAGCACTCGTGAAATGAATATTGAAGAAGCTACTAAATATATTGATAATCGTTGGCCGAAATAAATATATAGAATAAATTCTCAATTGGAATGAATATAAAATTACGTTGGGTAATAATGTATATAGTTAATGGTGGGTGTGTAGCCTTCCCAAAAAATGTAGCCTTCCCCAAAAATGCCGTTAGCCAAAATTAAACAAACGAGCATAAAATAGAATGAATTGGATATTTATCATATTAATTTTAGTCATCTTAATTTACTTGATTAATCATCATTTAAATAAAAGAAAATCAAAAAAAATTGAATTATTAACTAAAAAATGGGGTATTCAAAAAGAAAATGAATATTTTAACTTTGAAACAATTGAGCAATATTTTGTAAATACTATTAAGAAAGAACAAGCATATCATATAATTTCAGACCAAACTAATAATGACTTAGATTTAAATGAAATATTTAAGTTTATTGATAGAACCACATCAAAAATAGGACAACAATATCTTTATTACAAAATTAGAACAATTAATAACCAAAAAGAATTGTATCTATTTGACAAACTTGTTAATTTATTTAAAAACAATGACAAACTCAGGATTAACTGTCAAGTTGAATTATTGAAATTAAATACAGATTCGTCTTACGATTTGGAAAAACTAATAAATGCAGTTGCAATTACAAAACCAAATTTTTACAAATTATTACTACCACTTTCTCTATTTTCTATAATATCTATAATTGTTGGATTTTTTTATCCTATTGTTTTTTTGCTTTTAATACCACTTTTTATAACAAACGCTATATTGCACTATAAAACAAAAAGTTATATAAAGTATTATTTGAGTGCTGTTTCACAATTAAATCGAACATTAAAAGTAAGCAAAAAGATAATCTCAAATAATAAAATAAAAGAATATTTTACCGACTTAACTTTTATAAGAAAAATAAGTGAAATTAGCTTTAAAACTTCATTTATTTCTTTTGAAAAGCAATTGGATAATGAATTTGCAGCACTTTTTTGGTTAATTATAGAATTAATTAAAATACAATTTAATATAGAAGGTATAATTTTTTATAATTTTATTGATGACATAATTAAAAAGAATGAAAGTATTGATAAAATGTATAGCTTTATTGGCGAGATTGATAGTGCAATATCAGTAGCATCTGTATCATTTGAAAATAATAAAATATGCAAGCCTAAATTTGTCGACACAAAAGAAATTATTATTAAAGATATGATACACCCTTTAATTAATGATTGTGTTCCTAATGATATAAAATTGCAAAATAAAAGTTTGCTGCTTACAGGTTCAAATATGTCAGGAAAAACAACATTTATAAGAATGGTTGCAATAAATAGTATTTTAAGTCAAACATTAAATATAGCGTTTGCTTCTGAATTTTCAATACCATATTATAAAGTGTATTCATCAATAAGGATAGAAGATGATTTATTAGAAGATACAAGTTATTATTTAAAAGAAGTTTTGACGATTAGAGATTTTATAGAGATTTCAAAAGCAAAACATCCGTCTCTGTTTATTTTAGATGAAATTTTTAAAGGAACAAATACCATAGAAAGAATATCAGGAGGAAAAGCAATACTTTCATTTTTAAACAAAGAAAATAATTTTGTTCTTGTATCAACTCACGATATTGAATTAACGGAATTGCTTGTTAACAACGGATATGAACTATATCATTTTTCAGAAAAAATAGAGAAAGATAAATTGCTGTTTGACCATAAATTGAAAAAGGGAAAATTAAAAACTAGAAATGCGATTAAAATTTTAGAACTATATGGGTATCCGAAAGAAATAATATCTGATGCAAGAAAAACAGAAAAAAACTTTGGCTAACAAAGAACTGGTGTGATGATAACGATATTGATCTAAAGTTTATCCAAAAAGGCAAG
>CAYLKS010000199.1:0-2200 GCA_964384205.1 uncultured bacterium
CTAAAATTGGCAAAGAAATATTTAACTGCTTAAATTAAATTATATATAAACCATGAATAAATTAAACATTATAATAAAAATACATAATTTCTAAGCTATAATATAGAACAAAGGACTTAATGTATGGAGGTGAAAATATCACAAGAAAATTGAATATACTATTATTGATTATTCTTCTCTCGATTAGTAATAATTCCTTTTCAATATTTGATGGAAAAATATTATATGTGGGAGGGGAAGGGGAAGGAAACTATACAACTATACAGGAAGCAATAAATAATGCTATGCCTGGAGATACAATATTTGTTTATTCTGGAGTATATGAAGAAAATATTACTATTACAAAGCCAAGATTAACACTTATTGGAGAAGATAGAAATGCAACAATAATAACTGGGAAAGTCAGCATAAAAGCAGATTTTACAACAGTGAGAAATTTTACGCTCAAAGGATTTTCAATATATAGCTCTAAAAACGTAATTGAGCAAAATGTTGTTAAAAAATTTATGGTTCTCGATGGAATAAAAGGAGTTGCAAATGAGAATTTAATAAGAAATAATGTTCTATATGATATTCAATTAGGACAAGCTTGTTATAATAGAATAGAAAATAATACCATTAATGGATGTGTAGATATTATATTTGATGCAGATAATAATATGATTTATAACAATACTATTTCTAAACGCATGTTTATAGTCTCTGCTCATGAAAAGATAATAAATAATAGATTTATAGGAGGTGGGATAAGTATTGGATATGGTGAAAAAGAAGATTACATCCATGAGATAGTAAATAATACTGTTAATGGAAGACCACTTTATTACTTCTATAAAAAGAATAATATCACAATTACAGGAGAAATAGGAGACATTATATTAGTAGATTGTGAAAACATAACAATTGAAAATGCAACAGCAGGTTTTGAAAATTATTACATAACTAATTTAGCCACTCTTATTTTCTGCAAAAATATAACCATTAAAAATACAGCTTTTTATAATTTCTTTTATGCAGTTGAGGTAAGGAGTAGTAGAGCAAAAATAGAAAATTGTTTTTTTAAAGATGGTAGAGCAATATTGCTTGATAATGCAGATGGAAGCATTGTTAGAAATAATGTAATTAAAGATAGTGGCATGGGTATAGGTTTTCATGCTACCGATTATGCAATAGTAGAAAACAACTATATTGAAGGAAAAGGAAAAGAATCATATAGATATGGCCTATATATTGGAGCATGGTATGATGATGATTATGGAAATAAATACAATATATGTAGAAACAATACAATTAAAAACTTTACTTATGGAATCTTTATTTTTGAATCCTCAAATAATTTTATCATAAACAATTCTATAGAGAGTTGTGAAACAGGTATTTTTATTCAATATCTGGCAGATGAAAATGAAATAAGAGAAAATTTAATAGCAAATAATGAAAAAGGAATTGTTATTGAAAAATTAATTGCTGGAGAGTATAAATTTTATTCAGATAACAACAAAATATTTTACAATAAGTTTATCGGGAATACATTAAATGCATTTGATAACTGTAGCAACATATGGTGTGATGGGTGTGTTGGAAATTATTGGGATGATTACAATGGCAGAGATAAAGATGGAGATGGAATTGGTGATTTGCCTTACACAATTCCTGGAGAAGGAAATAAAGATTATGCTCCATTAATGCAACCATATGAAATATTTGTTAAAATAAAGAAACCATCCCGAGGAATCTATATCTTTGAAAGAAAGGCAATTCCTCTGCCATTTGATTTTTCCATTATTGTTGGAAAAATAAAAGCAGAAGCATCAGCATTTGGAGTAAAGAAAATAGAGTTCTATCTTAACAATGAATTAAAACATATTGATGATTCATATCCATATGTATGGGAAATTAAAGAAAAGGGATTATTTACTTTTAAAATAAAAGGATATGGAAAAGAAATTAGAGAAGATGAGATAAAAATTTGGATTATTTAGCCATTGCTTTAGCTAATTAAACATTGAAAATTATCACATCTATGGTTGCATTGGCATAGTTGCCAACATTGTCATAGGCGGTAGCTTTTATTTCATGCTTAAAGAAAGCAAATTCATCCCATGTCCATTCATATGGACGATTTGTAAGCTCTGCTTTAAGCTCGTTATCAATTAAAACATCTACTTTTTCTATTCCTGATTGCTCATCTATTGCATCC
>CAYLKS010000200.1:0-2122 GCA_964384205.1 uncultured bacterium
ATTAATATAGTCTCTCCTTCTGAGACCTTATACTGAACACCATCAGCTTCAAAAATTGCATACATTTATATATCCTCCTGTTCTTTTTTTGTTTTGAGAATGTATTTATAAATAAATAAAATAAAAAAGTCAAGTATTTTTTACTCCAATCCTACAAATGCCTCAAAATAGCTACAAATCCCCCTCCCGGGGCAAAATCAATTTTTAACTTAATTCGTTTATTAACAATCTTTGAAATTCTTTTATAATCTATTGCAATTCTATCTGCATTTATTCCATCCCGCCATAAATCTAATAAATAATCACCATCCTCTTGCAAAAAAGATAAATCTATTTCGAATGTCCTCGAACTCCAGTCTGTCATTCCAGCCAAAAACCATTTATTACCATTTTTACGTGCCACAATAATATAATCAGAAACCTTAGCATCAAGTACTATAGTGGTATCCCATACTGTAGGAACTACTGATAAAAAATCTAAAGCATCTTTTTCCGACATATATCTAGATGGCGAATCTGCTAACATCTGCAAAGGACTTTCAAATACAACAAACATTGCCAGCTGATGACATCGTGTACCCAATACCATAGGATTATCAAAAATGGGGCTAAAATCTTTTTTAGTAGCATTTCGCATGCCTCCAGGTGTAAAATCCATAGGGCCACAAACCATCCTTGTAAAAGGGATTGTTACATTATGTTCCGGATCTACTGTTACATCCCATTTGCTATGTTCCAACCCTAAAACTCCTTCTCTCGTTAACACATTTGGAAATGTCCTTCGCAGTCCTTTCGGCTGATAAGCTCCATGAAAATCTACAATAAGATGATGTTTAAATGCCTTTCTTGCAACATTCCAATAATAATCTACCATTTGTTGATCATCTCTTTGCATAAAATCGACTTTTATACCTTTCACGCCAAGCTTTTCAAACCATGCTAATGCTGTATCTATTTTATCATACAAAGCCTTCCAGGTAACCCATAAAATAACACCTACATTTTTACTCTTAGCATATTCGATAATTTCCTGCAAATCTACGCTGTCTTTAACTTTCATAACATCTTTTAAATCATACCAGCCCTCGTCCAATAAAATATATTCCAACCCATTTTTAGCTGCAAAATCAATATAATATTTATATGTTTCTGTATTAATCCCAGATTTAAAATCTACTCCGTAAATATTTAAAGCATTCCACCAATCCCATGCCACTTTACCAGGTTTTATCCAATCAACATCCTTATATGAACACGGTTTCGCAAGCTTCCATATCATCTGACTTTCAACTAATTTTCCATCTTCAGCTGTTATAATCATAACTCTCCAGGGGTAAAATCTCTTCCCTTCTACCTCAGCTATAAAATCTGCTCTTTTCAAAATCTTAACATCTCTATCCGAGGTCTGCTCTGTCTCTAAAGGATAATGCGGAAATATTCCTTTCAATTTATATTTTTCACTTGCATCTCCTGTAAAATAAATTCCCGGATAACTATAAAGATCTGCTTCTGTCAAAAAAACTTTAACTCCCTCATCCATATTTATTAATACTCCCGAATAACTCATCTTTTTATCATCAATATCGCTAAGCTTCATATATTTATATTTTTTTTCCTGATGAGTATAAAAACTTTCATCTTCAGGAAACCATAAATTGTAATCCTTCATAAAACTATATTCAACTAATTCATCGTATATTTTAATATTACCTTTAATATTAGAAAACCACCTATACGCTATCCCATCATTATACGCCCTGAAAATAAGCCCCAACTTATTTTTAAAAATAATCTTTATCTCATTATAATTATCACAAATTTTTGATGTTTTTACAGGAATAATAGGTGTATATTTTTCATTAACACTACTCTTAAATATTTTTGATATTTCAAAATTCTGAACAACTCTATCTTTATTTATTTTTAAATTAACTTTTGAAAAATCTAATATCTTTTTACCATTAAATTCAACAGAATAAGCTACATTTTTATCAATATCAAGCAATACTTTTATCTTACCATCTGGTGACAATAAACTTTCAGTAAAAGCAAAAAGACAACTACTAATCAACATCAAAAATACAAATATAACCTTCATAAAATCTCTCCTCTTTTATAATAT
>CAYLKS010000201.1:0-2121 GCA_964384205.1 uncultured bacterium
GAAAGGGATTATAGTTATGGATAGATACATTAAGAAGATAGAGGAAATTTATCAGCTCTCAGATTGCTATATTTTCCCCATTACATTTGAAGGGGGGTGTATTTCCATTCTTCTTTCAGTTTTGGAAGCGATGGCTTGCAACTTGCCTGTTGTAACAACGAAGTTTGGTGGATTACCTGCCATTTTCAAAGAGGGGGGGATTTATATTTATTAATATTAACACTCAATAGTAAATCAAGAGTAAGATTAACATCGCTATGATCACCCATGCCTTAAAAACAAGAGAAATGGTAGAGCAATATACGTGGGATAAAGTCTTAGAAAAAATTCGGGGTATTTTTAATGAAATTCTCAAAAAAAACTGAATATGTACTGATAGGGCTTTTAATAACTCTTAGCATTATACTTAGGCTCCCTACGGTACCACATGAATTTGGATGTGATTCCTTCTTCATTCACGGGTTAGCTAATTCAATATCTATGTTTGGATCTGCAAAATGGATTTTACATCCTTTTTCTTTTTTTGGGTGGTATCCTTTATCCTATCCAAGTGGCGTGCCATTTATCTTATCTGGGCTATCTCAATCCACTGGTATAGATATAGAACATATAATCTTAATTTTTGCAATATTTACGGGAGTTATTAGTATCTTCACCTCTTATATAATGGCGTTAGAGATAAAAAATAATGATTTATTCGCTTTAATAGTAGCGTTTTGCTTCTCAATAGCTCCTATATTTCTTAATTATACAATCTGGACTATTTCCACAAGAGGAACACTTTTAGCATTAATTCCCGCATTTTTATGGTCTCTCTTGAAAATATACAAGCATAAAAGTCTGTTATATGGTATCTTATCGGTTGTTCTTCTCTTTATGTTAGCTACAACTCATAGAAGTTTCGTATTTATAATACCTGTTATATTCGCTTATTTTCTTACTGTGATAATAACAAAAATTACAGTAAAAGCAGGGTTTTTAAATAAAATGCCAAAAAACGCAACTTTCCTGGTGCTATTATCGCTTTTTATTGCTTTCTTTTTCATGCCCTTCTTTTTACACGCTTATTTCGAGGAAAAAGGATTGGAAGTGGAAGTTTATAAAAGCGGTTATCTATTCTCAGGTAGTAGTATATTTACCATACTTTTAAATGCTGGAGCATCTATTGTTGGTGGCTCTGGTATATTGTTTATACTGTTTGGGATTTTAGGCATATTTTATTTATTTAAAAAACAGAATAGAAACTTCACTGAAATTTTCATTATTTTAGCGTTATTCTTCACTTTACCTTTTTTACCTATAAGAGGCTATATAAGATATTTTGTTATTTTATTAGGGACTATATCTATTGGATTTGGGTTTGTATGGACAATTGACATTTTTAAACATAAAAAAAAGATATTAACGGCGATTTTTATAATCAGCATTTTAATATCTATGATTTTTTCAGTATTTATGGTCAATCACTGGCAATCTGTTAAAAGCGGATATGGGTATGATCTATGGATGCAAGACCGAACATATAATATCGCGTTGTTTATAAAGGCATATATTAGCGCAAACAAATCATTCGTGAGCAGTAACTGGGTAACGAGTCGGAGAATACAGGCATTTTCTGGCATGCCCTGCTTACCTGCCCAAGAAGGGTCTGGTCTTTCCTGCAATATTATCATTTATAACATTATAGACAAAAATAAACTTGAAGCACAGGGAATTAGATTTTCAGAAATTTCAGCAAATACGGATTATTTGTATAAAATAAAAAATGTTGATATTTATAAAGTTTATCGAGATTTTGAGACATTAATGACAAATCCTTATGGGGATGATAGATCACAAAAAGTGATTTTAGAATATAATACAAAGTATGTCGTGGAAGATAATCGTTTCCCAGGTAAATGCACTGGGTGGTACTCTACATCGCTATTTGATTCAGCATTCCTTAGATCTATCCATGAAAAAAAACATAGGATATATAATAATGGATTACAAAGCCTTTGGTATATTGGCTCATAATGTTCATGAACGATACCGAAAATATAAAGGAGAAAATATCTAAAAATGCGATTGTCACAGCAATAGCACTTGCATTCTTTGGTCTTACCACTTTTATTTACAATG
>CAYLKS010000202.1:0-2105 GCA_964384205.1 uncultured bacterium
ATTGAAGACATCATCCACTCAATCTCAAGTGAAAATTTAAAAACTACCGTACTTGAGCTTCAGAATTTCAACACACGTTATCCTTATGAAAAACAGTTAAAAGTAGCAGACTATCTTTATAATAGAATAAAAGCTTATATCCCAGATACACAATTTCACATATATGAATATTGGGGAGTTTATTGGAAAAATGTGATAGCTACAATACCAGGATTAGACTACCCAAACAAAGTTTATATAGTCTGTGCACATTTTGATTCGAAATCAGAGAAACGCTTAGTTTATGCACCTGGAGCTGACGATAATGCAAGTGGATGTGCAGCGGTGCTTGAAGTAGCTAGAGTTTTATCATCTTATCATTTTAAGCATACTATAAAATTTATTTTCTTTTCAAGGGAAGAAAATGGACAAAATGGTAGTCGTGCTTACATTCGGTCAATAAATCCTAACGAAGAAAAAATTATTGGTGTTATAAATATAGATATGATTGCCTTTGGTTCTGATAAGGAAGATATTGATTTAGTTACAAGACCTAAACATCGTTGGATCGTGAACTATGTAAACCAAATAGGAAAACTTTACAACATCCCAACTAAAAAAGTAATCAAAAAGCATTGTTTTTGAGGTGATGAAGGAGCCTTCTGGGAAGAAGGCTATGATGCCATGTTAATAATAGAAGAGTTTCCTCCGACTAATCCAAATAAAGATACTACCAAAGACACAATAGACACTTTAAATTTTATTTTAGCTAAACAAGCTACAAAATTAACAGCTGCTGCTATAGCTTCTTTAGCAGGTATTAAATAATGCAAAAACCTCTTCCTGTGATGATCCTAAACTTATTTTACCCTGCTCTTACAGTAGCTAGAAGCCTTGGACGTAAAGGAATAAAAGTTTTTGGAATAGACTCAAATAAGTCAAATATAGGTGTTAAGTCCCGATATATAACCTATTTAAATGCTCCCTATAGAGAGAAATCATTAATAAACTTTCTTTTAAATTTCGCTGCTAAACATAAAACCAAATTTGTTCTTTTTCCATTAAGTGATGATTTTTTGCTTTTTGTCTCACATTATGAGAAAGAACTTAGTTCATATTATCTTTTCCCTTCACCAACTAAAATACCCCTGAAAACCTTTATCCTTAAAAGTGAAGCAATATCTATTTTTGAAAAACTAAATATTCCTATTCCCAAAACCGTAGTCCTTAAAAAATATTTTAAGGAAACAGACATAGCTAACTTATCATTTCCAATAGTGTTAAAACCCGACCTTCATGAAAGATGGCTTAATAATCCAATTGTACGTAGTATTATTGGACCAGGAAATAAAGTAATACTTATTACGAATATAACCACATGTAAAAAATTGTGCCAGAAATTATTACAATATGATACTATTGTTGCTCAAGAATACATTCCTGGAACTACTGAAAATTTATATTATTATGTAGGTTATCGTAATGTTAGTGGAAAAGTAATAGTTTCTTTTATAGGTAGAAAATTAAGAACCTTACCAGACACTCTTGGTTCAGAAACACTTATAGAATCAATACATCACCCAGAACTATGCAAACTTGGAGAAAAAATTTTATCTAAACTTAACTATAGAGGTCCGGCTGGTATAGATTTCAAATTCGACCCTCGTGACTGCACATTTAAAGTAATAGAAATTAATTTTCGGATAGGTATAAGTGATGAATTACTTTTATGTTGTGGAATAGACTTGCCTTATATCTATTATTTAGATAGCCAGGGACTAAACACTTCTTCCTACAAAACGTACAAAACAGGAGTAGTTTGGTATTGGTTTGAAAAGGATTTAGAATGGTATAGAGAATATAGGAAGAAAAAAGCTATTAGTACTTACTCGTGGTTAAAGCACTGGTCCGTCAAAAAACATGCTCATGCTGCTTTTGCTAAAGATGATTTAAAGCCTTTTTTTTATATGCTTCTAAATTTATCTAAAAGATACTTGAAAGGCCTAGTACACAAAATTGCATATTAATCATCTGTGAAACAAATTTTAAAACTAATAGCCAGAAAAACTCTTATTCCACCTTTATTTAAAAGTGGTTATTATAAAAATTTGATAAATAAATATGGA
>CAYLKS010000203.1:0-2082 GCA_964384205.1 uncultured bacterium
TCAGAAAATCCTTTACTACTCATTTCTTTAACTTTATCAGTTGGAACAAATCCTTTACCTATTTTAGGACCTTTCTCAGGTTCTTTTTTACTTCCCAGACCAAAAAGCTTAATCATTTTAACACCTTTAATAAAATTTGTTTTTCACAATTTATATATTTCTTTTTTAAATTTTCTTGCTTAATTTTTCTTCTATTAATCTTTCTACTTCCTCTCTTGATACAAATCTTGATTTTATTGGATTATATAATTCTATTAGACTTTCTAGTTCTTTTAACTCTGTCTTTCTTGCTGTTTTTTCAAGATTTTTTGTCATTTTTAAGAATTCAGATCTTAATTCTCCTATATTTTCTGATAATTTATCTATATCTTGGCTTATCTGGTCAAATCTTTTTTTCAAATTTGAAAGTTCTTCTATAACTTTTTCTTCCAAAGAACTAATTCTTCCTTCTGTTCCTTCATGCCTTTGCTCTAATGTTCGTATTCTTCTAGTATTTGTATTGATTCTAGTAACAAGTTCTGTCCCAAAAGCCTGAATATTTGGTGCTTGTTTTTTTTCAAATACCATAAAACCAATATTAATTTCGTTAATTAAATAAATTAATCTAACTGTTTTCCAAAATGAATTAATTTTAACAACAAAAAATAGAATATCTATTATAGGTGAATTTTTTTGGTTTGCGAATATGAAACAATTGGCAATCTATTGAAAGTAAACTGCAAGAATTGTATATACGGATCTAGCATAGAAGATTTCGAGGAATGCATGGCAAGAACTATAGACAAAATATTAGAAGTAAAAAAAGTAGAAAGAATTATACTTTCTGAAGCAAGAGAATTTGAATATGATTATGACGAAACAAAAATGTTAGTAGAAATAGCTAATGTTTTTAATAAACTATTAAATGAAGATAAAATTCTTTCTATTTCTAGATTAGGAGGAGATAAATGCAAGGAGTTTTCTCAGAAAAAATTTGCTGAACTTCAATATTTAGTAACTAATATGTTAAGAAGAGATCCGATTGGTGCATATGTCAAAGTAAAAAGAATTATTAGGATGATGCAATTACAAGCAGAAAAAGCAAATCCACAAGAAAGATATTGTATTGATTGCTATATAAATAACGCATTACTTCCAATACAAAGAGAACTAGAAAATACTCAATTGATAAAATCTGTAAAAGATAAATTAGTTGGTTATAAAATAGGTAACAGAGAGTTGTATAGAAAAATCTTTCATCCTTTAATTCGTCCTAATTTTATGTTAACAAGATACATGTCAATGGCCCCGAAAAATGGGCAATTGATAGAAAGATACAAAGTTGGTGATACATTAGTAGAAATTTTTAAGGTTCCTGGAAATATTAGATTACATTATCATGTTACACCACCTGAATTTAGATTATCAGATGTAAAATATTCTATCCTTGATTCTGCAAGAAGATATTTAGCAGAGCACAAACCAACAGAAACTGAATTTACTCACCCTGAAAGGGCTAGAGAAATTTTCAAAAATATTGGTAAAGATATGATAAGTGAAATGGCAAGAGGAAGAAATGTTAATTTGACAGCAAAGGAATTAGAAATGATGGCTAATATACTAGCAAGATACACTGCTGGTTTTGGAATATTAGAAGTTTTATTAGAAGACGAAAATATACAGGATGTTTATATCAACTCGCCAATAGGCTTAATGCCAATATATGTTGGACATGGTGTTTATGAAGAATGTGAAACAAATTTAATTCCAACAAAAGAAGATGCGGAAGGGTGGGCTACAAGATTTAGAATGCTCTCTGGAAGGCCATTAGACGAAGCAAATCCAGTATTAGATACGGAACTTTTGATTCCTGGAGGGAGAGCAAGAGTTTGTGCAATAACAAGGACATTATCGCCAGAAGGAATTGGCTATGCATTAAGAAGACATAGAGATAGACCATGGACATATCCTTTATTCATGGATGTGAAATTTTTTGATCCATTATTTGCTGGATTGATGAGTTTCCTTGTAGATGGTTCAAGAACACTTTTAATTGGAGGAACAAGATCATCTGGTAAAACTGCATTACTTGGTGCAACAATG
>CAYLKS010000204.1:0-2039 GCA_964384205.1 uncultured bacterium
GTTTGTATTAGGAAATTTCTTTTTAACAATGTTCGAAAGCTCATGTCCTCTGGCAAGGTATTCAGAAGATTCATAAAAAAAATAAATTTTGTGGAACCCCCTATCACTAAAATAGTTAACATAGCTAAGAATAGGGCCATTACTTTTATCAGGGTTATATGGATCGTGAGAGCCAACGAAAGTCAACAAAATGGAGTACATCATAGTAAGATAATTATAATTCTTTTTTCATTAAAAAACAAATATAACGTAACTAAAGTTATCTTGATAAGATTAAAGTTATCAATTTCTTATGTGTTTAAAATTAAAAAAACAACCAAATAAATTTGTATTTGTATAATTCTTTATGTTCAAAGTAAATAGCGAAGGTTTGATACAAACTAAAAAATGATTTTGGTATTAAAACTGCTAAATAATCTTCCTGAAATTAATCTATTAAGGAGGATTGTTATGGATAAGGTGAAAATTGTGAGTGTAGTAACAATATCTATTTTAATTTTATTAGTTTCTGCCATAGCTTTTGGAGATATGAACTATGGTGTAAAGGGTGGCATTAGTGTAATGAGAATAGCTGCACAAAGTAGTAGCACTGGGGGTGTAACCATTTTAAGTGAATCGTTAGTAGGGTTTGTTGGAGGAGTTTATGCGTATAATAATATTTCTAATAATTCTGCTGTCCAGGGGGAATTGTTGTTTATAACTAAAGGTTCTAAGGCTGATTATTCTTCTGTAGGTATAGATGCTGTTGAAAAAGATAGAATTATGTATATTGAGGTACCAGTTTTGTTGAAATACATCTTTGTTAAGTCAGATAATTATGATGCTTCCCTCTATGTTGGACCTGCTTTGAGTATTTTTCTTAATATGGTGTACGAGCTTACAGGCGTAGATGCTTATTTATTGGCAAGTACTTTAGGAGTTCCAACCAATGGAACATATAGAGACCTTGGTCTTGAGCTACACAATTTTGATTTTAATCTGTGTTTTGGTATTGATGCTGCTTATAAAGTATCAAATGGGCAGATAAAACTCGATTTAAGATACGATTTTGGTTTGACAGATATATATAAATCTGATACTGATGCAACATCTACCAATAGAGGGTTTTTAATAATGGCTGGTTATGAGTTTTAATAGTAATAATAGTATTAAGAATATTTACTTGATGAAAATAAAAGTGGATAGCAGTCAAAAAGAGATCGCCGCGTCGGTCTTACGACCTCCTCGCAATGACCCGTAAGAGAGTGTAGCTAACTATTCGATAATGGCATTGCGAGCGGAGCGACTCTTTTAGCGGAGCGACGCAATCTCAGGTTTTGTAGGGCTAAAGTAAGTGGAGATTAATATTCTTTTTATTAGATCCCCGATTAGATCGGGGATGACAATAAATGATCGCTAATGTCATTTCGAACCTTGATTTTATCAAGGTGAGAAATCTTTAATTGCATACATGAGTCCATTCTAAAAAGGCCTTAAATTGTTATTTTTCATAATTTTCACATAATACATAATATATAAATGCTTATATTATAAAGAGTTATCAATTAGACTTTTTTTAAAAACTGATAAAAATGGTTTTTAGATTGGACTCATACATAAAAAACAATTAAATCATCGAAAGTGAAATACTTTTAAATAATTCTTAATTTCTCTTTAAAAAATATCGACTGACCAATCCATTTAATTTATTAAGTTCATGGTATTTTTACCTATCAAATAGTAACCTCAACGATAACTTCAGTTACCATTTACTGTTCCTTTAAAAATCAATATAAAACAATATAATTAATACGATAGTATAATTCCTTATATATAACAAAATAGGGGGTTAAGTCATCTTGTGTATGTTTGGCATAAGATTTGCTATTAATAATAAAATATTGAAGGATATAATATGAAAAGAACAATATTAATTATTTTTATGATAATATTAATATCTATGATTACTGGTTGTAGTAATACATCAGACGATACCACAAACTTGTCAAATTCAGGAATATCTTTACGATGGTTCACTCGGATTTAACTCAGGAATAGAT
>CAYLKS010000205.1:0-2028 GCA_964384205.1 uncultured bacterium
GAATTGAAGCTTTGAAAGTATTTAATAAATGTAAATATGAAAATAAAAATATTGACCTATTAATAACCGATATAGTTATGCCTAAAATGAACGGCAAAGACCTTTATAATCAGCTCAAATTAATTTCCCCTTCTCTAAAAGTACTGTACATATCAGGATATACTGATAATGCTATTGTTCATAATGGTGTTTTATACAATAACGTAAATTTTTTACAAAAACCGTTTAATTCTACAGATCTCTTATACAAAGTTTGTAAAATATTAACTGAGGATATAAGCATCTCTGAAAATTCATAATTTAAAATACAAATAGCCTCATGAAAAAAAGCATCAATTACATATAATTCAGAGTATCATGTAAATACAGAGAAAATAGCAATGGCAATTTCGGATGTTTTAAAAGCCAAAACAATCCCTTCTGATAAAGTCAACATCAAAGAATTTGATAAAAATCTTTAATCTATAAGCTATTCGTTGGATTATTCAGAAGGCAGACTAATTACTCAATAAATGACGTTGCAGCAATTCTAGGAGCTATAAATAGTACCAGGTTGTTTGCCAGTAATAATATTAATCAGAATAGATAATAAAACCTTTTAAAATTGATTCAAAGCACTACTTTTCAAAATATTACTAACTTTTATCAGTAAGTCCTGAGGTGCAAATGGTTTTTTTATAAAGTTTACCTTCTCGTTTTTTATATCCTTTAATAATACATCGTTATCCATATAACCGGACATAAATAGGAACCTTATATCCGGGGAATTTTCTCTAACATGTTTATACAGCTCTTTTCCATCCATTCGAGGCATAATAACATCCGATACTACAAAATCGATCTTATTTTTGGTTAGCATCTCTTTTGCCTCTTCTCCATCTTTCGCTTTTAGTACGATATATCCGTTACTTAGAAGAATTTCAGAAACCATATCCCTTACCGATGCTTCATCTTCAACAACGAGAATTTTTTTACCCTTCACCTTAGCATTATGGAGTTTCTTTTTTTCAACGATAGCATCATCCACGTCACTACCTTCATATGCGGGAAGATAAATCTTGAAAGTCGATCCTTTGTCCTTCTGGCTCTCGACAGATATACATCCCTTATTTTGTTTTATTATACCAAATGCCGTTGAAAGACCCAAACCAGTTCCTTTTTGATCTGTCTTTGTGCTAAAAAATGGTTCAAAAATATGACTTTTAACATTCTCACTCATTCCACATCCTGTATCCGAAATTGAAATGTAGATATACTCTCCAGGGTCTATATTATTGTTACAATCATGTTCTCCGCATGTTTCATTTCCTGTTTGTATTTTTATAATACCTCCATTCGGCATTGCATCCTTTGCATTAACTATTATATTCATAATTACCTGTTCCATCTGTGTCGGATCTGCTTTAATCTTATTAACATTTTTATCCAGATAGGTCTCCAATTTTATATTTTCACCTATAACCCTGCTGAGCATTTTTTTATTGTTTTCAACAAGCTTATTAATATCAACTACTCTCGGCATAACAATCTGCTTTTTACTAAAAACCAGCAATTGTGATACCAGGTCTGCTGCTTTCTTTGATGTTTTTTTAATTTCTTCAAAGTAGGACAATGTATTTTCATCAATACCACCCTTCATAAGGGCAATATCTGCATAACCCATAATAACTGTCAGGAGATTATTAAAGTCATGGGCAACTCCACCTGCCAATCTTCCAAGAGCTTCCATTTTCTGGGCTAAAATAAGCTGTTGTTCTAATTCTTTCCTGCGGGTTACATCCCTGATTACCCCATGGATACCAATTAAATCACCATTTTTATCAAAAATATATTTGACTTTCATTTCACCTATTACAACCCTGCCATCCCTCCTGTAATATTCATATTCCAATGTAGGAATATCAAATTCAGGATTATTTTTTACTAATTCATAGTATTTATTGAAGTTTTCAACACCCCTTTTATATGATTCTGGTGTCATCAAATCTAAGAGATTCATATTCATAATTTCTTCAACACTATATCCGG
>CAYLKS010000206.1:0-1983 GCA_964384205.1 uncultured bacterium
AATTATTAGAGTGGGATTTTGAGGTATATTGCCACGGCTGTAAACAGAAATTGGAAATCGGAGATTTATTAATTATTAACGATGCCGTTTTATGTGTGTATTGTAAGACTCATTTAGGTTATATATGGGATTTGCCTGAAGTAGTTAAAGATATATTAATTAGACGATGAGATACCGAGTAGATAGAAAAGGACACATAAAGGTTTATTGTCTTAATTGCAACAAGGAAATGAAATTGAAAGACTTGTTGAAAGTAAAAAATAATTTTTATTGTATTTTTTGTAAAACTCGTTTGGGGGGTATGTGGGATTTGCCTAGAGAAGTTAGGAAGTTATTAATTAAATAGGAGGAATAATGGAAAAATATCCTAAAATTTATACTATTTTTAAAAGGGATGAAAATAATTTAAAATTAGTTACTCCTATAATAAATAACCAATTAGAAATAATAGGATTAACTTTAGTTAGAGATATTATAGTAGAAGAAAAAATTGATGGGACTAATGCTTGCTTATTATTAGGCTATGATAAGGATATAGGATTTTATAAAAGATATTTTAGCAGAAATAATGAAATAAAGGAAACGGATATAATGTATATTAGAGATACATTAGATAAAGTTGTAGATTATAAATTGCTCGAAAAATGGTATTTAGAGAATTTTGTTCAAATACCTAAAAAAGATGATAATCCAGAAGTTAGGATTTTTGGAGAAGTTTATGGAAGTAAGATTCAAAAGAGTAATTATCTTCCTAAAGGAGAAAGAGATTTTATAGTGTTCGATATTAAAATAAATCAAACTTGGCTTTCTGTAAAAGATCGTAACGAGATTTGTCGTAATCTTAACTTAAAAATAGTTCCTAAAATTTGTATATTAGATAAGATTCCTACCTTCGAAGAATGTTACGATTTATTAGCTAGAAAATATCCTAAATCTATAATAGCTGAAAAAAATAATTTAGATATGTATCTAGAAGGTTTTATTTTTAGACCTAAGATAAATCTTTATGTAGCACCTGGTAGAAGGATTTTAGGAAAGATAAAAAGAAAGGATTTTGATTTGACATGACTATAAAATTAAGTAAAAAGCATTTTAAAAAGTTTATAAAATATTGCGAATACTGGAAGAAAGTTTTAAATTTATTAAACTGGAAAATATATTATTCTTTTTCTTCAATAGATAATTTAGCTCAAGTAGAAACTAATTATTCGGGAAGAAATGCTACAATTACACTTTCTACAGTTTGGAATTTGCCTGATAATACTTTGGTTAATATGGAAGAAGAATTAGAGAGGACTGCTCTGCACGAGATTCTAGAATTACTTTTATCACCTTTAGAATCTTTAGCGATGGATAGAACATGGGACGCAATAGAGTATAGAAGAAATATGCACGAAATTATTAGAATTTTTGAAAATATATTGAGGAAAAAATATTAGGCTTTGTATAGCGTAGTATGGTATAATATAATAAGGAGGAAAAAATGTTAAATTTTATTTATGGAATAATTAGTTGCTTCGTCGTGATAGTGGTATTTAGCTTAGTTCGACAGCTAATAATATATAAGGTTAAAGATTCATTAAAAATTAATACATCAGAGTCTTTTAAGTGGGAAAAATTTATATCGGGCTTTGCTTTATTTGATTTAAAGTTATGGGCTAAGAGCTTTCATATATTTTGGAGGCATCTAATAATATTTGGCGTTATTTTTTCCTGTATGTTTGGTTATGGTTATTGGAGCGGTAGAAGAGGTAAACCTATTAATATAGATTTAAATTATGAAAAAGAATTTAAAATAAAAGTAGATCATACTTATTTATATAAACCTAAAAATAGTAGAAAATTATATATAACGGATAAAAATAATAATATAATAAAACCTGTTACTGTAGGAGATGTGGAAAGTTTAAAAAAGAAATTGAAACCTTATGGATTTATATTAGAACCTATAGGAGTATTAGGTTATGGTTTAGGAGATAAAAA
>CAYLKS010000207.1:0-1972 GCA_964384205.1 uncultured bacterium
TTGTTATACATTTTGTAACCAATTAATTATTTTAGTTTTGATAAATGTTCTGACTTTATCTCTTAATTTCATTAGATTAAATCCATTAACCAAACTTAATAAGGTAGAAGATATAGTTATAATTAATATAACAGGATTAGGTTTAATCTGTTCTTCAAAATATGTTCTATAAGAATATACACTTCCTACGATCGCGATAATTATCATAATAGCCAATAAAAAATTACTGATATAAGCTGCTATTTTTTCTGATTTTATTTCCAAAGTATTATGAATCTCTTCATTCTTTTGCCGCTCAACTTGTACTTTCTTTTTAAGGTCTTCTACTTCACGCTTTTCTTTTAATTTAATCTTAGTTATTATATCGTCCAAAATCTGCTTTGGTGTCCCACCATCAACATTATCAGGGTCTCCTAGAGTTTTTAATTCAAGTAAGTTTAATGTTGAACGATGACATCTTAATAAATAATATTGATCTTCTGTTATTTCTCCTGCAGCTTTCAATTTTTCTACTTCAGATATATATCTAGATATTAATTCCTGTGATGGCTGAATAGCTGAATAACAATACCCTATGAAGCTCTTTTTAATAGAATGTATTTTCGCTGGCATTTGTAACCAAATAATTGTATCAAGCAATGTATCAGTTAAGCATGCAGGAATAGTAAAATATTCTTTATCCTCAAATTCAGACTGCTCAAATTGTCTAGTGGCATAAGCTAAGGCAACATTTGAGGTAACAAATATATATTTAGAGTCCCCGATTGTTCTTGGTTTTCTCCCTTGGCGCAATCTATATATTCCAGATAAGACGGAAATATCGCGATCAACAGTAGCTTCCTTGGTTGTTCCAATTATCTCAATATCAGGAGCAAATCTATTATATACAGATATTATTGTATTTTTTAATTTAACCTCATCTACTTGATAATGATATTCGCTGTTATTATACATTGGGAGTGCACTCTCTTGAATTTCATATTTTTTAAGTAGCTTATCAAGGCTGGTTATCTTTAACTCAACATCTGATGCTGTAAGCTCATGATCGATACAATAACGTAACACTCTGGAAGCTTTATCCATATAATATTCACCAGATTCTAACCTCTTACGTGCATCTTCCAAAACAGAAAGAACTTCATTTTTATTAACATCAAAAATTAATAACGAGGCTCCCCCATCTTTTAAGTGAGAAATTAACTCTTCAGTTGCTTCTTTTTTAAAAATACCATTATAACCCATTAGATTGAGAATTATGTGGGTATCCAAGTAAACGTTTAAGCCTTTTAACTTTCCAAAAAATTGACTCAAATCTGTTGAGTAAACTACAGCATTTGCAAGGGCATGCCCAACAGCTACGTCTAATAAGAATTGGAAAATTTCTGGCTCTGAATTTGATACACTGATTATAAACTTACTGATTACATATTTTAATTTTTTGGATGGTTTCAAATCAGGCAAAATAGAAACATCTTTTGATGCAAACAAAATATCCAAATCATGTGTCTTTAAAAAACTTAGAAGCCCAAGCTCCACATCTTCATTGGTTATTTTTAATCCAAATTCTTTATTAGCAAATTCAATGAGTTCTTTACATATTTTATTAAATTTTCTCTCAATTTCCTGTGCTGATGCAGAAAAATTCTTGACTTGAATACTATTATATACAGGAATTATTTTCCCATATTCTTTTTTTACATATTTATATTTTTTTCTTGCTCTATTTAGAATAGCTACCAAAGGATTATGAGGTAAAATTAAACCATATTTCTCAGAAAAATCTTTCCTTAATTCGTGAAGCTTTATTTCTTTATATTTTCTTTCTTCAATAAGCACAGCCAAAAGATGAACAAAATTATCTATATAATCATATCCACCTATTTCCCAATTTGCTTTTAAGATTGCAAGACTTAAAATTGTTTTATTGATTTTCATAATCCCAATCGATAATTCTAATTTTATTGTATAACGA
>CAYLKS010000208.1:0-1970 GCA_964384205.1 uncultured bacterium
GCTTAATGTACTACCGCGCCCGCATGTACGACGCTAGCACCGCCCGCTTCACCTCGCAAGATCCTATTAGAAATGGAAATCTTTACCTATACTGCACTAGTAATCCGGTGATGAAGATAGATCCATTAGGCTATCGAGAGATGACCAAGAATGATTGGGCTGTCTATTGGAAATTAATGTCAGAAGGGCCGGATATCGCATTTGATTATTGGGCTACTGTTCTTGCTGCAGAAGAAGGTCAGGAAGTTGTTAGAAATGTTCAAAATAGATTTGTAATAAAAAATGGCAGTGAAATTAAAACAATAGCTGTGAACCAACCTATGCTTGAAAAATATAAAGATAAATCCGGAAAACTTCAAGAAATTAAGTGGCGAAGTAAGTTTGATGTTAGAACAGATAGTATCAATTGCATAATAGAAGTTACTATTAGAATAAAATTAAAATTTATTGATGTTCCAAATAGCAACAAAGCATATACTATTTGGAAAAATAATATTGCTAATTCGGTAGAGAAACAATGGGGCAATTATTTTTTATGTTGTAATTATTGCGAAACCCCTTGCCCCGATGGTTATGAAATAAAAATTAAAATTAAATTTGTTGAAAGTAATTATCATTACGCTGTTGAACTAAAACAAGGGGTAGAGACTTCGAAAGACCGATTCGTGATGAATAAATGGTTTACGGAAGTTTCAGCTTTATCTTTAAAAAAGGGTGTGACAGTGTTTAAAAGTATTGGTCATGAAATCGGTCATATGTTAGGAAATTTAGATGAATATAATCTGAGAGATGCGAATAAGACAGCAAATAAGAAAGGAGCCGGAATAATGAATAACCCCGCGAAACGACCGAAACCCAGGCATTTTAATACAATTATTAAAAATTCTGGTTTACCTAGTTTGTATAAATGTAAAGTTATTGAGAATGGATGTCCTCGTTAGATGTGAAATTTATTATACTATTGTTTTTTAATGTTTAAGGAAAAGTCAGAAAGGAGAAAACAATGAGTAGGTTTATAATTTTTTTATTCATCCTATCTTTTTTTGTATCTTGTGTTAGCAACACTGAACTTAGCAAAACAAATAAAAATAATAATAAGCGAGAGAAAACAAAAAAAATTCCAAGTACTCATACCAATTCTACGAAGATAAAGGCAAAACCCCAAAACAACATAGATATTAGAACTATAATTACTATATTTGAGCTTCTTGGAAGATATGCATATGTTCCCAAGCTCGGCAGATATGAAATTTATAAAAAATTAAATCAGTATAAATACGATGATATTTACAATATTGCATTAGAAATTCTTAAATCTGATGAAATCGACGGAAGAACCAAATTATTTTCACTTGTATATTTGAAAGGACGAGAGATAGATGATAATATTAAAGTTGCTAAATCTCAATATTATGAAAATCCCGACAAATATTATAAAACTCCAAAGAAATTTGTCGATTTATTATCCTTTTGCCTGAAAAATAAAACTCCTGATGTTAGAGCGGGGATTCTATTTTTGTTTCCGGAAGAAGCTATTACAAATGAAAGATTGAAGTTGATAAAACCCCATTTGAAAGATAGCAATCTAGTTGTTCGCTTGGCGGCTGTAAAATATTTTATAAACAAAGAACCCGATGAATTTCTTTTGAAAATTATTTTTGAAGGCTACACCAAAAAAGCACAAGAAAATAATAAAATATTCATTCCTCTCGGTGGTTTTGTTCCCCCTTTATTAAAATACATTTGTGACGATTTGATAATGAAATTCAAAAATAAGTCTCGTGTTTTGGAAATTATAAGGAATTATAAACCTAAAGATAAATGGTCTAAATATAATTTAATTGATATTTATTCTTATTTAACAAAAAATACTGATAAATTTATTTATATTTATAACGATGATCCAACTCCTGAAGTTGTGAGAAGATTAGATGAAATAGCATCTCGAATTTTGAAAAACACAGCCTATG
>CAYLKS010000209.1:0-841 GCA_964384205.1 uncultured bacterium
AAGCATTAAAATTTTGTCTTAAATGTTATGAATGTTTTAATGCTGGAGTAGATTATGACCTTGTAATAATTGACAATGATTCTCCTGATGAAGAAGCTCAAGAATTTTTAGAAAATTGTGGATATAAAGTATTTAGAAGAGAAAACAGGTATTATAGTTATGGTGCTTACAAATATGCATGGGATTTGTTTGGTGATAGTTATGATTATTATTTATTTCACGAACAGGATTGGGTTCCAGCAAAGGATGGATGGCTTTTAGAGCTTATTGAAAGGCAATTGTCAAATAGATATATTGGTAGTGTAGGTAATTGCATAGAACAAAGAGGTTGGACAGAAAATCCTGTTACAGATGGGCAAAGAATTAATAATAGATTTATAGAAAAAATATCGCCTCATAGAAAAAAACAATATAATCTTGATGGTGAATATTTTTTAATACCAAGTAAAATATTAAAGCAAGTTGATAAAAAACCAGGTTTTTTATTATTTCCATGTGCACCTGAAACAAATTTAAGTCCAGCTTATAATGAACTTGCTTTTCATCAACCAATTTTAGAACTGGGATATAAACTAAAGGCTTATAGTGATGGCAGACATGCTTTTTTTCATGGAATTTGTATGAAAGAACCTCAGGTAGAGCGTCCTATTAAAGATATTACCCCTATGGTGCCTGAACAAACAAGATTCTTTTGTCCTATGATGAAGGAATATTTTTCAAAAATGTGTAAAACTATTGTAGTATTGGGAATGCATCGTTCAGGCAGTTCTATGATAGCAAGGATTTTATATAATATGGGTGTAAATATGGGTAAAAATTTAATGAAACCTGATGGTGCAAA
>CAYLKS010000209.1:851-1948 GCA_964384205.1 uncultured bacterium
TTGTTCATTTAAATAATGAAATATTGGCAGCAGGAGGGGGTAGCTGGACAACACCTCCTAAAAATATAGATGAGTTAGTTAAAAAATTTGCTTCTAAGGCAGAACTAGTTATTAAAGAAAATCAAGACATAATTTGGGGTTGGAAGGATAACAGAACTACCTTTACTTTTGAAGTATATCAGCCTTATTTAAAAAACCCATATATAATTGTTTGTAATAGAGAAGAAAAAAATGTTGTAAATTCTCTTCTAAGAACTCATAAAGGATTAGTGCCTCCAGAAAAAAGAAATTATGAATATTTTGCCCAAGTTTATAAGGCACATTATGATAAAATAAAAAAAATAAAACAAAAATTTGATTATCCTATTTTAGAAGTATATTTTGAAAATTTTTTTACTGTTCCTGAAATGGAGATATCTAAAATACAAAGCTTTTTAAGTATACATAAAGAAATAAAAGACTTAGATGATATTTTAGATAAAAAACATGTCCATTTTTTATAATGGGATGGAAGCTTAATATAGGCTGTGGTCGTTTACACGAAAAAGGTGATGGATGGGTAAATATTGATAAAATAGAGAGTTGTAATCCTGATGTTGTTTTAGATATAACAAAAGGTTTTCCCAAAGATAAACCCTGGGGGAAGGATAATTCAGTTGATTTTATAAAAGCTCAATGCTGCTTGGGACAAATTGAACGCAATGAAGATTTTTTGTTTGTAATGAATGAATGCTGGCGTGTTTTAAAACCAGATGGGGAAATGTGGATTTATTTACCTCATAAAGATTATCCACATGCTTATGTTGACCCATTTAATGTTAGAAAGTTTAATGAATTAAGCTGGCTTGCTTTTGATTATAGGCACCCTCAATATATAAACCATAATAGTTATTATGGATTTAAACCCTGGATTGTAATTGATGTTCACACAAATGAAAAAGGTTTTTTAAGCATTAGAATGAAACCTAAAAAATGATTTATTGGATTTTTGGTCGGTCAGGCACAGGTAAAACAACAATAGGAAAGTTACTTGCTAAGAAAATTAAGGCTATTTTTTTAGATAGTGAAGATTTAAGAAATATTTTTACAAATTTAGG
>CAYLKS010000210.1:0-1942 GCA_964384205.1 uncultured bacterium
AAACTCCATCTTTAGCTGATATAGCCTTTGTATGCATTTTTATAAGAGGATCTTCTATTTTTTCCCACAGCTTAATTGATGATTCCATTTTTACACGATAGTAAATATATCTGTGGTTCCTAAAAAACTCGTTTAGAACATATGAAACCTTTAAGGGTTTTCTCTCTCGTTTCATAATAGTTTATTCCTGCTTACAGAAGATCTACATCAAAATACTAATATATAACTTCTTTATCCACCTTACCATTTTCAATGTGGAATAGTTTTTTATATTTAAAATTATCTGGAATATTTTTTACTGAGGTTGTTGTTATTATAATTTGAGAATTGTCATCTATTATTGTCTTGGCCAATCTTCTTTTATCATTGTCAAGCTCAAGAAAAACATCATCTATAAGAAGTATTGGATTAACTTTTTTAAACTGTTTGTAAAACTCCACCTGGCATTTTTTCAAGATTATAGATGTTATTCTTCCTTCACCTATAGAACCAAACTTTCTTACCGTATAATTATCTTTATATATGGTAAAATCCTCTCTATGGGGACCGTAAAAACAACTTTTTAATGCTATTTCCTTTTCCATATTATTGTTGAGTTTCTTAAAAATTGTTTTTTTTATATCATCAATACTCTCATCATTTTCCAATTTAACCATTGACCTATATTTAATATTAAACAAAAACCTGCTACTGTATGCCTTTGTCCCTAACTTTCCTATAATCCCATTAAAATTATCAACAAGTCTTTTTCTACTCCAAACTAGATAACTTGCGTATTCTGAAATTTTTTCATTCCACACATTTAATAAATCCTTATTAACAATTCTTTCATTTTTTAAAAGAGAATTTTTCTGCCTTATCGAAAAAATATAATCTTTCAGATTTTCAAAATAGAAACTATCAACCATTGATAAAGTTAAATCAATAAATGATCTCCTTTTTGCTGGTGAACCACTTATTAAATAGATATCGTCAAATAAAAAAGGAACAATGAATATCTTTCCTACTATTTTTGTAACTCTATCCTCAGGAATTTCGTTTATATATAGTTCCTTTCTGCCATTTGAATATTTGAAATTAACAATTATTTCCTCATCCTCAGAATAAAAATATCCTTTTATAGCAAATTCATCCTTATTCCAATTTTTAATATCTCTATCTAAACTATTTCTAAAGGATTTTGATGTGGAAAGATAATATATCGCCTCGATAATATTTGTTTTTCCAGCTCCATTATCACCTATAATTAAATTTGTATCTTCTTCAAACTCAATATCCAAACTTTCATAATTTCTGAAATTATAAAGCCATAATCTTTTTATAAACAATTGAGTTTTACCATAAAGTTAGGGTGGGAAAAAATATACTTAACTTAAACATTTTAAGGTATTTAACAACGACATTTAAATATTTAAAAGTGAAAAATACTTATCAAAACCTTACAATTTATGTAAAAAAACATGAGAACATATCATGTTATTGAAACTCGTTATTCAAGATTTTATTCATCTAAATAGCGATTTTGTACTATTATTTTAGTTTAATTAGAATGTCAAAATATTCAAAGTTATCTTAAAATAATATTTTTAAAAATAAAATGAATAGAATAATAGGGTTTTTGTCAAAATTGAGTGTCTACTCACCTATAGATTAATAAATTAATTTATTCATACGTTTATTTTCATTGGCATAACAATATTAAGATATCCTTTTTCACCCTCTCCCTTTATTGTGATTGCTTTATCTGAATCTTCAAAATCCATAATTACACTTTCTGATTCTATCTCTTTTAGGCAGTCCATAATAAAAATATAATTTAAAGCAATATCTATCTCCTCCCCGCTATACTCAATTGGGATTTCCTCTATTGCTCCTCCAAATGTGGGACTTTGTGTTGAAACTATAAGTTTATCATTTAATATAGAAAACTTTATCTGTTTAT
>CAYLKS010000211.1:0-1923 GCA_964384205.1 uncultured bacterium
TAACCACTAGATCATATCCGCTTAATTTTTTTTCCGAGGAACAGAAATAAAATATTAGTATTTTACTTTCACTACTAGGTTGTTAGATATTTTACTACGTTTAATATTATTTCACCTGTGACGTTTACGTCCTCAGGATCGAAATATTTTATGACATCACCTTCGGTATGATTTAATCCATCTCTATGATGAAGTTTCCAACCGCTATCTTTCAAAAAGCATACTGTTTTGATATTTCCTCTTTTAGCAAATGGCTGAGAATTACTTGGGCCGCCGTCTATAAGAAGAATAGGTACAGCTTTTTCTGAACTATTTACTCGTTCACCATAATTGGATTGCTTAACAATATCCCAGATCTCTTTTAAAAAATCTAATTTGTTTGCTATAATATCAAGTTTTAGTTTATCGTTTTCCTGCCAAAAACCTAACTGATTTAGATCAATAACATATTTAATTTTTTCATCGGAATGAAAATCTTCGTAATATTTTGAGCCTGCGCAGAAACCATGTTCTTCACCACCAAATCCAATAAATTTTAGATTATATTTAGGCGTGATATTGTTTTCTTTGAAATATTTTGCAATAGCGAGGACCATGGACATGCCAATTGCTGAATCTGCGGTTCCTTGGCACCACCATGAATCATATAAACAATCAATAATAACTGTGTCATTTTCTGGATTAGTAGCGTTTAATTGACCGATTACATTGTAACTTACAGTTGAAGTATTCAGTCTTTGTTTTAGCATGAAATCAATTCTAGTATTTTTAATGTTATTTAGAATTTTATTACCATTTGTTCCATTGATAAAGATTATTGGGATGCTATTCATATTTTTTAGAAAAAACATATCATGACAATCTTTGTTGAAATCATAAAGTATAATTCCTTTACAGTTCTTCATATATTTATTCCATAGGCTATAATATGCAAGAGTTGCTAATTTTCTACCCATTGTCACACCGTAATAATTAAAATAAAAATTATCAAAAATTGGAAATAATTTTAATATTGGGTTTTTAGGATAAAAAGCTTTATCCTCAAGAATTATGACAAAAGGTTCTAATTCTCTTTTAATTTTTTGTTTTAAAATATAGAGACTTGGAACAATGGGGGCTCTAACTACTTTTAAATTACTATAGTTGTAGGTGTGATTTATATTATAATTATTTTCAGAGGTTTTAATCCAAACTGGTGCAATATATGAGTCTACAGTTTTATTATTTATATTTAAGAAATAATCAACTATTTCAAGTTCATGGGTTAATTTTGGATATCTCTTGGTGTTAGAAATTTGTTCTTTATAGGTATACAATCCTAATTTTGACATATTTTCATATAGGATTTCAGCGGCTTTATGTTCTCCCTTGGTTCCATATGCTCGTCCTTTTGCAATTTCTCCTGCTGATTCGTTGTATTCGGTAAAGATAATATTGCTTAGAGCTTTTGTTATGTTGTAGATATAATTGTTATCTAGATGCTCATATTCATATAGAAAATTTGATTTGTTTTTTCCAGATACAATAAATGAAAAACTACTGTTTAAAATGATAAAAGTTAGTAATAAAGTACAATATTTTCTTTTTTTTATTTTTATTCTACTGATCATAATATAAGTTTTATTGTTTTTAATTAATATACTTTATTATTGATTTTTATGTGTTCTGGAGTAATGAATAAGATATTTTGTTCTAATTATAGCATTTTGGTATAAAATATAACAAGTGGAAAAGAATGAAATAATATAAGTTTTAGTTTTATTATTTTTTTGATCTTCGCTTTAAACTTTTAAGTGCGAACATCAGATTATTTTATCGATAAATTTATATACAGCTTTTTATATTATAAAATGAAAATAAAATTATGACTTGTAGGTGAAAAAAATGAAAAAGAGAAATTTATTAATTCTGATGCTGGCAACT
>CAYLKS010000212.1:0-1915 GCA_964384205.1 uncultured bacterium
GAAAAGCAGCCGCTATCGCCATATCCTGGACTGATTGCCATAAAGGCTTGATAGCCTCAACATAGCCTATACATCCTCTTAGACTCCCATGTTTGTGCAGTGTAACAAAAGCACCCCTCGGTTCCTTTAATGTATCAGTAAAAGGATCAAATTTTGGCAATGGCTTTCCATTGAGCTTGGCTTTTATTGTATCCCTTGCTAACTTCAACAACGCTTCTCGCTCTTTTCCGGATAGCATACTAGTACCTCCTTTATAAACCATTATAAGTCTAAATTATTTTTTTTCATTGTTTTTGTCAAAATTAATAGGGTGAATTTGTAAAATATTTGAAGGAATAATTATTTCTTTAAACTTTAAAATTATTATTAAAAATATAATAATTATTATAAACTTTATTATTTATAGATAGTCTTAAAATTTTATAAAATTACTAATTTAAGAAATACAAATTATTATATCAAAATAAAACCGCCGAAAGATAGCCAACTACTCTTCTCCTATCACCTGTAATTTTTCCTGAGTCAGCATATTCAATTATGACAACCCTGCCCTTACCCATATTTTTTGAAATCATCATCCCTGTAATCACACCAGCATAACAGCAAGCTTCACATTTCTTTTCCTTAACATGAGTATAAAGTCTTTTTTCTTCCATCTCTTTAAGGTCTGATATAAAGGTTTCATCCAGATTTTTAGCATCAAGATAGTTATGATAATGGGAAAGGTCTGTTGTAATTATAAAAAGATAGCTACCTTTAAGTTTTTTTACTGTACTATTAAGGGCATTGTAAAGAAGCTCTGAATATTCATAATATTGTTCACCAAACAAAATTGGAACAATTGTTGATGAAGGAAATAATTTTTGAATATAAGGCAATTGAACTTCAATCGAATGTTCTTGAAGATGGGCTTCTTCAACAGTAATTATTTTTTTATCAAAATTTTTTAATTCATTAGCAAATTCAAAATTCACCTTAACGGTACCTAAAGGTGTTTCATACTCACTATCCATATTAACAGAGATTCCCTTAAATTGTCTTTGATGTGCAATTCCAATTATTATAATAGAATCATATTTATATTCACTAACAACTTTATATGAATACGCCTGTATTTTTCCTGAAAACATGTATCCTGCATGAGGAGCTATAATTACTAGGGGTTTTAATTCCTTAATATTTAATGAGGTTTGTTCTATAATTTTATTCCGTATATCATTTTTATCTATATCATTCAAATATTTATCAATAATATTAGATAATTCATCTGGATTGCTTGGATAAAAAAGCCCGCTAACAATTGGTACTCTTTTTGTTCTATTTTGGCTCATAAAATGATACCTCCAACTATTCCTATAAAAAGTCTAATATATTAATTTTAAGATTACAAAATTTTTTTATGAAAGTTGAAGGTTATCTCCAGTTAGAACCAGAGATTGTGTCGCTTCGCTCGCAATAACGTCAGCGTGAGCTGTCATTGCTGTAGATGTTACCTAAATTTAAGACAGTTTTTTTTACACTATGTCCTTGATGTCATTCCCGCGAAAGCGGGAATCTAATATACGTTAATATCCATAAGAAGCGTGTGTTTTTACTATTTAATATGTAATTAATTAAAGAACATATAATTTTAATATGTGAAGATCCCGGATCAAGTCCGGGATGACATAAGTAGGAAATATTATTTAAACAATGGAAATCTATTAATTTTTGCCCTCGAATTAGTTGACATTTACAATTTTGTGAGGAGTCCGTCAGGAAAACACGGCGATCTCCAAAAATGTTATCAAAGAGGATTATCCTGCTTTACAAACTCTACATCAATACCAAATTTTTCCTTGATTTTTTCTCCAAGAGCTGCGATCCCTGGTTTCTCTGTATTATAATGACCTGCATAAATATAATTAATTCTCAT
>CAYLKS010000213.1:0-1914 GCA_964384205.1 uncultured bacterium
AACAAGAAAACTTTTAAGAAATTCAAAAACCATAAATTAAATAATATCAGAAACTTAAAAAAATAAACAGAGAGAAATTCTCAAAAGATTATAGAATTATAATTTTCTCCATCAGGAGAGATAATTTTGAGAAGTTTGATTAAAAATTAAAATCTTCTCCCTGCTAAAGAAGTTTAAATCAAGAATTTGATTCCTAAAATATTAAAATAACTAAAAGAACAAAATAATTTATATTATTAAAATAAACCGGGGGATTCGAACCCCCCTGATCCATCTTTATATCAAGATCATCAATTATATTATTTATTAAAATTTATTTATTTATAAATAAACCTGGTCTCCACTAAGCACCTTCTGGATTATAATTATAGGGTAATCCTAAATTTTTCCAACCTTGATCTAATGTTCTATATCCATGCTCGTCTTTACCCCCTTCAAAACCAGTAAGCATATTTTTGACTTCTATACCATTTTTTTCTAATATTTTAGCAGCTTTTACACTCCAAGGAATTCTAATAACTCGAGGAAGCAAGTTCCAAGGAGAGGGTTCTTCCAATTCTTCTCCAGCAGAGATACTTCTATGACCACTTCTACACATAGTAATTATTAAAGGCTTAGGATCTCCTAAATCTCTAATTACTTTCAACGCATCTCTAGTGAAAAATTTATTTAAAATACAAGTATATTTTCCCTCTTTTCTATCATAAACAAATATCTTATAAGCCACATTAATTACTTTACCTTCTAAATATTCACCTTCTCCTAATTTATTCTTTCCAGGATGACCTACCCAAAACCATTCTTCAGGTGTTTTTACATCTAAGATATAAGCACTTGGATTAGTCTGTAAAATTACAGATGCTGCATCATATTCTTCAGTAGAAAGTGTCGTTTCATTATTTTTATCTGTCCAACATATTGTTATTGACTCAGGCCCAGGCCATACATTATACGCTGGAGCCGGAATGTAATATGTTACACTAAGATCTACTTCCCAAGAAACAAAAATAAAATTACAACCACCATAAGGTATTGTAAAAATAGATCATAAATAATTCGGCATGGTAGCCTGTGCAAGAAGTTACTGTAAGATTAAACTCTATCTTTTCATTTCCATCCGCATCTGTAAATTTAACATAGAAGGAAATAAAATAAGCTCCTGACATTTGAAATTCCAACCAAAAACTCAAAGAGCATTTTATTCTTCCGATTTATGAAGTTTATAATTTGGTTATATAAATTATTTTAAAATTTTTATCAAGAGATAAAATAAATTTTTAAAAGTTTTTTAAAGATAATAAATTAAAAAATTATCGATTGGAAAAAAATTTAGTTTAAATAAAGTTATTTTTAGTGGTAGAGAGAAAGTAGATCCAGAGATTAGATATACTCTTGACGGGAGATTCAGTAGTTATATGTAGAATTGCTACCAATGAAGTCATAATAAAAAAGGAAAAAATAAAACTCTTACTAAATGGCATAAAATCTTTACTTTGAAAGACTTACTAAGATTTGTGGAGAATATTTAAAGAAATATGGAGCCGGTGGGACTCGAACCCACGACCTCGTGAATGCCATTCACGCGCTCTCCCGCTGAGCTACGGCCCCATATTTAGCTTTTCTAAAATTAAACCAATCTTTAGGTTTGTCAACCCTTATTATTTATTTATCCTAAAACTGTCTTAATCTTTTTTTATTTTTATTAAAACTTATTTAAATGATTGGCAGGGCAATTAAATCTATATTCAACCCCACCTTTTGTTCTATGCCTTTTATAAAGACGAATATAAAGTTTATAATGAGGATGGTACCCAATTATAATGGTGCCGTATGTATTTGCTCCTCTTCTTCCCTTACAAGTAATTGTATATCCGTTATATTTACCTCTTGCTCTTGTCCCTTTTAAATAAGCAG
>CAYLKS010000214.1:0-1887 GCA_964384205.1 uncultured bacterium
TTTAGGAACAGTTTACCAGTATTTCTTAAACAAAATTTAATTCAATGAATTATAGCAAAAAAATAACAAAAAATGTTATAGCTAATTATCTAGGATATGCAGTTAATTTTGTAGTAGGTTTCTTACTAGCCCCTTTTATCATTCATAGACTGGGGGACGCTAGTTATGGCATTTGGGCTATTCTTGGACAACTTACAGGTTACCTTGGAATTTTAGATTTAGGGATTGCTCAAGCTAATAAGATATATGTGGCAAAGTATAATGCTCAAAATAGTCCTGAAGAGATAAATAAAATTTTATCTACAAGCTTCTTTTTTTACATTATTCTTGGTTCTCTAGCTCTTTTACTGGGCATTGTACTTTCTTTCTTTTTAGATAGAATATTTAACATACCAATTGAGCTTAAAAAGCAAGCACAAATTGTTTTAATCATAGTATCTTTTGATTTATTTTTAAATTTTATTTTTAGAGTTTTTAGAGGTGCACTTCGAGGTTTTCAAAGATATGATATAGATAATATAATCCAAGTTACCTCCACCCTACTAAAGGCTCCATTAGTATTATTGTTTTTAAATTATCATTATGGATTAATAAAACTCAGTTTAATTATATTCAGCCTTCATATTATTGAATTCATATTAAGCATTATTTTTCTCAAAAAAACTGTTTTCCCCCAAATAGCAATAAAATTTAAATTTTTTGAAAAAGAAAAAATAAAAATATTGTTTAATTACAGTTTTTTTGTGTTTATTAGCTTAATTGCTATGCAACTTATACTTTATACAGATAATTTAATTATTGGCTTTTTTCTACCTATAGAGATGGTTACTTTATATGTCATAGGGTGGAAATTGGTTAGCTATACTAGACAGTTAAATTCTTTAATGGTCTTTACCTTCAGTCCTACTGTTACTGAAATGAAAGCAAATCGTGATTATGAATATATAAGAAAGTTAATGGTAAAAGGCTCAAAAGTATCTGTTTTACTAACGTATCCTATAGGTCTTTTTTTAATATTTTTTGGTAAAGATTTGATTTCTTTGTGGGTCGGAGCTCAATATATTGAAAGTTATAAATATATGATTATTTTACTGATTCCTGATTTGATCTTTATAAGTTTTAGTACAGGTGTGTCCATTCTGTATGGTATTGAAAAACATAAATTTTATGCTTTTACAACAACAATGACTGCAATAATGAATTTTTTAATTAGTGTTTATTTAGTTCAAAAAATAGGATTAACTGGTGTGGCTCTTGGCACAGCCATTCCTGCAATATTTTTCAATTGTATTATAACTCCTATTTATATTTTAAAAACAATTAAATTACCTTTTGCAAGATATTTTGTTGAATCTTGGTTGAAACCATTATTTACTTTAATTTTATTTAGTCTTTTCTTATTTTTCCTAAAAAAAATTACAACTTTTCATAATCTTTTCCAATTAATAATCACCTTTATTGGATGTATATTTCTATATACAGTCATAGCAATACATCTAGCACTTGAATCAGATGAAAAAAATCGAATTCATGAAGCACTTGTATATTTCAAATCTTATTTTGTTAAAATATAAATGACTAAGATAAGCATTATAATCCCAACCTATAATTATGCTCAATACATTTGTGAGGCAATAGAAAGTGTGTTGAATCAAACTTATAAAGATTTTGAAATAATAGTAGTAGATGACGGTTCAACAGATAATACTAAAGAAGTAATTAAACCTTATTTAAATAAAATAAAATATATTTATCAACAAAATTCTGGTCCTTCAGCAGCAAGAAATAGAGGAATAAAAGAAGCCAAAGGGGAATACATAGCCTTTTTGGATGCGGATGATATTTGGTTACCACAAAAGTTAGAATTACAAATAAAATTTATGGAAA
>CAYLKS010000215.1:0-1885 GCA_964384205.1 uncultured bacterium
CCTGAGTTTACGAATTAGCAAAAAACGATTTATGTAAGTCTCAATATTTTCAATTAGTTACAAAAGTAAAAGCGTACCCCCTAACTTTAATTATTAGATTTATACTGAAAAGACTTGACTTTATGACTAATATTTATTATATTGTGCCCCCTAACTATTCAATCACACATTTGGGAGTACAATTTAATGGCCTATTTAACCAAAAAAAAGATTAAAGGCATAACTTATTATTACGCTGAAGAAAGCGAAAGGGTTGACGGAAAACCAAAACGAAAATGGCAAAAATATTTAGGTTCGTTAACCAAGATCATTGCCGCTGTTGATGGGCAGCGGGAAAGCCCCACTCACGCTGAAATTTTTCAGCTTGGCGGTGTGGCAGCTTACTGGAATATTGTTCAAAAATTTAATATGTTAAGCATTTTTGAAAATAATTTTCCAAAACGAGATCAAGGGTTGAGCATCGGATTCTATTTGGTATTAGCTGCAATAAACAGAGGATTAGACCCGGTTAGCAAACGCGCTATGTGGAATTGGTTTCAAAGCACCATTCTTCTTCGGGTTTTTCCCGAAGTCGATAAGGCGTCATTAAGCTCCCAACGTTTTTGGGACAATATGTCTTTAATAAAAGAAAATAAAATAAATGCGTCCTGGATGGCCATCGTAAACCATGTGCTCGATCGTGAAAACATTGATTTATCTTCCGCATCATTTGATGGAACCAACTTCTACTCTTTTATTGGATCATTCAATATCCGATGCTCTATCGCAAAACGCGGGAAAAACAAACAAGGTCGTCGTGATTTAAGACAAATAAATTATGCCCTATTTTGCACACGAAAAGATCATTTCCCTTTATATTTTGACGTCTTTGAGGGGAATAGGCACGATTCAAAAGAGTTTAAAATCGTCATAGACAAGTTCTTTAAAGAATTTGACAAGAGAAAACCAAACAAAGAAGGAATGACAATTGTGTTTGATAAAGGCAATAATTCACATGACAACATCAACAAATTTACCGATAATTCTGGATTTCATTTTGTCGGCTCTGTCAAAGTTGATGATCATAAAGATTTATCCCTTATCTCCAATCAGGACAAACGATTCAAAGCATGCGATAATCCCAAATTAGAAGAAGTCAAAGCATTTCGCGTTACAAAAAAAATATATGGCAAAGAGCTTACAGTCGTTGTTACTTTTAACAATAATTTATATACTTCACAAATACAATCTATTAATAATGAGATAAATAAATGTATTGATAAGCTTTCTGTGCTTGAAGAAAAATTAGCTGATCGAAAAGCCGGAAGAATTAAAAAAGGTAAAGCGCCCACTGTTGAATCTTTAAAAAAGCAAGTTGCGAGAATACTTACAGGTCAGTATATGAAAGAGTTAATAGGAATCAAAATAGAAAGTGAAAGTAAATTGCCAACCCTTGAATGCTGGGTAAATACCACCAGACTTGCTGAACTTGCTGATACTTATCTTGGCAAAAATATACTAATAACGGACAATCACCATTGGTCTAATGACGACATAATCCTCACCTACAGAAGTCAATGCGTGATTGAAAATGCTTTCAAGGAAATGAAAGATCGAAAAAACGGATCTTGGTGGCCAATGCACCACTGGACAGACCAAAAAATAAAAGTCCATGGATTATACTGTTCGTTAACATTATTAATACGTGCATTAATAATGAAAACTGTGAAAGAGGCAGGCCTGGAAATGCCAATGAACAAGTTGCACCGAGAACTCTCCGGAATTCGTGAAGTTATAAACGTTTTTTCGACTGGCAGGAAAAAAGAATCCAAACAGTCTGTCGTGTCAAAAATGAATATCATCCAGAAAAAGTTTTTTGACACGTTTGAAATGGAGAAATATATCT
>CAYLKS010000216.1:0-1879 GCA_964384205.1 uncultured bacterium
TCTTTATATTCAGAGAAATATATCGAAGGAGGGGTTGGCAAAATAATTGAAATATGAAATTCCCTCCGCACCGACTTTTAATTTTTTGGGGGCTCTTCTTTTAATAAGGTTTAAAAAGAAAAAGATTTAATCTTTATTATATTGGTGGTTAAATATGGCAATCTTTCAAATCACATCTGAAAATAAGGTAAAAAAGGTAAAAATCAAAAAATTCAGAAATGAAAAAGAACTTCAGAAACTTTTTGAAAGAAATTTAGAAGAAATTTTTGGAATCAGATTCTTAGCTTCTGAATTTGTAACAACACATGGTGGGAGAATTGATACTTTAGGATTAGATGAAGATGGTTCTCCAGTAATTATTGAATTTAAAGAAAGTGAGAAAGACAATGTAATTAATCAAGGTTTATTTTATTTAGACTGGTTAGTTGACCACAAGGGAGATTTTGAGTTATTGGTTCAGAAAAAACTAGGTCCTAATGTAAAGGTTAATTGGGATTCACCAAGACTTATTCTTGTTGCCCAATCTTATAATGAATATGACAAATACGCTGTAAATAGAATTTCTGAAAATATTGAATTGAAAAAATACATTCTGTATGACAACAATGTTTTATTTGTTGAGAATGTTGTTTTGCCTGGTAAAAAAGTTGGTGCAAAAAAATCAAGAAAAACAAGCATTGTTTACAAAGAGTACACAGTAGAAGATCACCTATCCAACAAATCAGACAAAATCAAAGAGCTTTTCAGAGAGATACAAGAAAGAATTTTGAAATTAGATGAAAAAATAAATGAAAAGCCATTAAAACATTATATTGCTTATGAATTGGATAGGAATTTTTGCGAGATTGTAATTCAGGCAAACGCCCTTAAAATCTATTTAGATATTTCTAAAAATGACTTAAATGATCCTAAAAACATTGCTGAAGATTGCACAGAAGTAGGACATTGGGCAACAGGAGATTGTGTTTTCAAAGTTACTTCATTAGAAGAAATTGATTATGCTATGTCTTTGATAAAACAAAGTTATGAATCTAAATTGTGATAAAATGAGAGATGATACTTTTAAACCAATTATTGATGAAATTAAAAGACAATATGACCTACAAATGAGAATAGACAATTCTCATGATACTAAAATAGGCATCATGCTTGGCTTTATTCTTATTGTTCTTGCCCAAATAACTCTAAGTGAAGCGTTTTTAAATGAAATAATAAAAAATCAGATTTCGTTAATTATTTTTACTATTGGTCTATTAAGTATACTATATGCTGGTTATTCAGGGATAAGAGCATATTTTATTAGAAAATATAATGTGGGACCAAGAATTTATGATCTGGTTGAGCAATATAGAAAAGGAGAAAAAAGAGATTATAATAAAGTAATTTCAAGAAAAATTTATGATGCTTTTATTGAAAACACTAGTATCTCCCAAAATAAAGCAAACCGTATTAAGAAAATGTTTGTTTCGTTTTTTATAGGGTTTGTGTTGATAATAATCTCAAAAATTATTTTAATGGTGATTTAAAATGTCAGAAGATAAAAAGAAATCTGAACCAAAGGATAAACCTGATATGTCTGATTGGGATAATCCAAGAACTCAGATGACTATATTAGAAAAAGCGGAGAAAAAGAAGAGTGAGAAGTAATGAAGAGCCCCTTATTTTTATTTTTTGTCGATGCTTCGGGAACTCTATGGAAATCTTCGGTTTTCCTTGCCTCGCCCTTCGGGTTCAGTCATATAACAGCGGATAAACGGGCTCGTAAACGCTACCGCTACTCGCCCCAAATTGAGCCTTCGGCTCAACTTCGTTTATCCACCATCCGAAATATAAAACTACAAAGATTTTAAAATAATAAAAAACCTATAAACAAAGGAAA
>CAYLKS010000217.1:0-1824 GCA_964384205.1 uncultured bacterium
TCGGTTTATGCGAAGTGCAAGGTGAACCGAACATTGGGGAAAATTCTGCAAGAATTTTCCTCTTAATCGCTGTTATGTGGGGAGCCTGCAAGGCGACCGACCGAAACCCGAAGGGCGTAGGGACAGTATGACGCAAGGAGCCGCTTAAAATAAAATAATTAAAATAACTCCACTCAACATTATAAGGGCACCAATACTTCTTCTAAGTATGTTTTTTTCTTTAAACAAAAAACCTCCATATAATACACTAAACAAAATACTTAAACGTTCTAATGAAATTACATAAGGAACTATCTGCATTGTAAAAGCAATATTTATTGTTATAGCCACTAAAGAAAGAACTATTCCAACTAATAAAAATTTACCTATGTGTTTCTTTGAATTTATCAATTCATCTTTTGCTTTAACTGAGCTTATGATTAAGAACGAAATTCCTAAAAACAAGTACACAATTGCTGAACTAAAAATTGGGTCAGAATTTTGCACCACTAATTTATCGTAATTGGACGAAATGCTGAATAAGAATGCAACAATAAGCATATATAATGTTCCACGATTATTGATAATCGATTTAATTGGCTCAAATAATTTTGTACTGTTTTTTGTTGTATTTAAAAAATAAGAGCCAATAACTATTAGAAAGATACCAACTATCCCAACAGTAGTCGGAAATTCTCTCAGTAGCAGAAAAGATGTTAAAATTAAAAATATAGGAGTAAAAGATGTCATCGGCATAGCAAGCGACAAATCCGTTATTTTCAAAGCTTTAAGATAAAGTACCGTTGCAATAACATTCAGTACACCAGTAGCAAAAACAGAAGAATAAAAGGCAGAGCCAATTTCTGGAAATCCTCTGAAAATTGAGATTGTGAAAAGAACAATAGAAGAAGTGAGAAAAATACCTGTCGAAAGAACATATTGATTAATATTTTGTAGATTCTTTTTAATTAAAGTGTAATAACTAGCATCAAAAAATGCTCCCAGTATTGCAAAAATAAACCAAATCATTATTTTAATTAAAGATATTTTCTATATAAAATTTACTAAGGCGGCTCTTGAGTAATATTATACATAACATTTTGCGGATAAAAGAAGTTGCCGAAGGCAATTTGAGTTCTGTCTCCGAGTCAAATATTATAAATTATCTGCAAATATATTTACTGTCTTGGTTTATGCAAGTCAAAATTTTTGTTTTTACATGAAAGGGTATTAGAAAATTTAAATATGCGTTCATTTGAATTGTGAAATTGTTATTATTAGGAATTATTTTAACTTCAATACTTTCGCTTTTTCTGGAGGGATATAACCCAAATCGATTGGATTTGTTTTGCACGGTAAATAACCTTTTGCACTATTTACAAAACATTCGGTTTTCCCTGTAGTTTTGGTAATATTCACGCTTCCTATGAATGCAGAATTTACAAATGGAAATGTAAATGGTGCATTATTCTTTAGTATCATATGGTATTTAGTATATTCTGTGAGTGTAAAATTTCCTTCCGGGAAATCATCATAAATTGTTGTTCCGAGGGACAAGAAAATAGCTCCCAATATTACATAAATTAAAATTGTTGTTAATACAGGCGCAATAAGTTTTTTATAGTCCATAATGTCTATTATTTAAACAATGGAAAATATACCTTTAGAGGCGGGCGGAATGTTATATAACAACTTATATCCAAACTCACTTCGCACATCCTTACTAATCCAAAGCAAGAGAAAAACAATATAGATTATTACAGTGTAATAGAAATAAAAATAAAACCAAATTTTTCAGGAATCCAGAATTTCTCCAAACAATTTTAACCCATCAATTCTATTAAT
>CAYLKS010000218.1:0-1822 GCA_964384205.1 uncultured bacterium
CAATTGGAGCGGTTAGCAGTATGCTCAATACGGCCATGGTCAATATTATCTGCCCTGGTAAAGTATTCATCCCTGCTAATTTCATGACGGCAAGGGGAGCTGCTCCTATGGCAGCCTGTACTGTTGCCTTGGGAATGTAGGAAATAACAATAAAAATCCCTTCCTTGAAATTAAAGTTTGATTCTACAGCCCTGGCATTTCTCATACATTTGGTTTAATTTAAAGTTTGGAAATTGATTAATTGGTCTATTATGTAGGAGTTATCAGTCTTGTGAATTGAGAAGACGAATAACGGTGAACTCCATCACCAGAGGCTAAATTATATTGAGATCTACATATAGTCAATATAAAATTTTTGATACTACATAGTACTTAATCTATCAATCAATCTTCTTTTTCCTTCATCAATGTTTGTAAATTGTATGCCTAATTGCCAAAGACTTCTTATTTCGTCGGTTTCCTGAGTAATATTTTTAAACTGAACAATCTGCCCTTCAATGTTATTTACAATTCCTCTGAGTAAACGTTTAAGGTCCAAAAGAACACTTTTATTCTTAGAAATATCGATATCGTCCTTTTGAACAATTTCAACACCTGCACCTGTAGAGCTTATATTTTTAAGAATTACTGGTTTCCTTACACCATTATCCTTGAATATAACTGCAATGATTTCAGGTGCAACGTATCGTATATTGCTGGTTTTTCTTCTTTCTCTGTTTTTGAGAGTAAAATCCATAAGTCCATAAACTCTGTAGTATTTAATGTTTTCCCGAAATCCCTGGATATGAATTTCTTTTGCTTTTTCCATTCCGGCCCATTTTTTTATGGTATTTGCTATATTTTCTGATATAAATATGAAGTTGTTTTTTGCCAGATCACCAAGCCTGGATGCGAGAATTACGGGCCTACCGTAAAATGTGTCAATTGCTTTCTGTTTTGGACCTACGAGGCAGTGAAGAGCAGGTCCCATGTCAATACCTATTCCAATTTCAAGTGGAAAATGAAACTCCCATTTGTACTGAACATTCTGTCGTAGGAGTGCCATCCTCATTTCTAAAGCCGCTCTTACTGCAAGAAAAGGCGCCTTTGGGTTTAGTCTCTCTTCATTTCTCCCCCATATTGCAAGAAGACCATCACCTACTATATTATCAAGGGTGCCATGGTATTGTTTTATAATTTTATATGCGGTTTCAAAGTACCTGTTTGTGAATCTGTATATCTGTGATGGAGACATGATTTCGAACATATGGGAAAAACCACGGATATCTGCAAATAATGCAACTATGTTTTTTTCTTTTGTTTCCATTGTAATATTTATTAAGTGCTCATTATTGTAATTTATTAATAATAATTATAAACTATTTTGATTTAATTTGCAATAAATAATATTTGTTATAATATCTAAAATGTAGTAATTTCTTTGTATGATAGGGTTTGAAAACTTTGGAGAGCAAAAGGTTTGGGTTTATAAAAATTCCTTGGTTTAAAATTTACGGAATAAAATTGAAGTGGTAAAAAATTTAACTAATAATTTTCTTATAATCTTCTTAGGTCTTTTGTGTGTTCTAGAATTTTGGAAAGTCTTTGCTATTTATATTGTTAACATCTGTAATATATTAATCCGAAAAATATCAATAATAAGTTTCGTAAAAATTATAAATTGTTTAAAATCGTATCAACGCCTCAATAAGTCCGATTAAAAAGCCTAATATTGCTCCTGTTATAATAATAAAGTTTATTTCACGTCCGGAAGCTTTTTTAACGAGACTCTCAAGTTGTGAAATATCAAAATCTTCAATCTTCTTTTTAACAATGTTTGAAA
>CAYLKS010000219.1:0-1818 GCA_964384205.1 uncultured bacterium
GGTAAAATATGGGAAAGCCAAAGGATTTTCATTTAGTCCTTTATAAAACGCAATCAATATGATTAATAAATAATTGAGAAATACCAAGACATAGGTTACCCACATTGCCAATAATATATTTTACTTTGGACTCACCATAGTCGGGTTCGGTTGGTTTCTTACTAAACATTAATAGAATTTTCTCACCAAACATGACTAGTCTACAGTGTTGTCTTTTATTGCAAATACTGGGGGAAACTCACTATTTTACAGCAATAAATATTTCTAAATTCACTGATCTTGGACATCTATTTCTACCAACGTTGTGGATTTATATATTTTTTTCATATGGAAGTGAAATTCTTCGCTAACATTTTTTACTAACAAACCCCTACTCCATCCTTTTTCTCTAAGCTCTGCCCACGGTACACATTCATCGTCTGGTTCGATAATTCTTAATAAAAAGACGTGATATCCTTTGGATAAAAAATTATGGATTGTTTTAGTTAAGCTATCTGGTTTGGGGTGTTTATTGGCTAAGGAGACTAGGGATAAGGATTCAAACAATTGACCTCTTTCTTCCGCATAATTTTTAGCAAAAGAAATGACAGGACCCCATCGGTCGTTTCCTGGCCAGATTAAAACGCTATTATTGGGTAGATATTCAGAAAGTTTATAGGCTAAATGTTTAGTATTAAATTGATATCTAGGTAAAACTGCATATGCAATATTATTTATTATAATAAATAAGACAAAAATTATTATGGTGCTCATATAAAGAGTTTTTTTCAGGCTCTCTTTTCTTTGATAAAAAATACTTAAAGGAATGGCTAAAAAGGACCAAAATGCAGGTAGAATTTGAAACCAAAATTGGTCATCGCTATTGTTCCAGTAAAAGTTAAAGGGTAGAAATGAAAGAATCCATATTAATAAAAATATAGTTACACTATAATAAAATGAATTTTTGTTCTTGAGGATATTTTTAATGGTCCAAATCAAGACAAAGAAAAAAGTTGTCCCTATTATAAAAAAGATAAAAGACCACCAGATTATTTGAATTAAGTTAAAACCTACACAATCAAGGGGTATTCCAGTTAATTTTGATTTAACAATTGAACCCAATTCTGTATGAGCTATATTTTGTAAAAAGGAAAATATCATTCTGGCAATTCTAAGCATTACATTGGTAATATTTAAAGTAGAAATGCCATAAGTTCCGATTTGCACATTTCCAGTTCCTCCATAACTAATGAACCATTTTAAAAAGGGGATATCTGATATAGGTTTGATAAAGGAGTTCCATGTGACATAAAGAGCGCATCCTGTTAGAAAAAGACTTGAGAAAAACATAATGATTCCTGCTTGTAGAGCTTTACGAGTTAAGTTTTTAATTGATATTAAAATAAAGGCAAAAAATAGACCTAAGATTAAAAAGATGTTGGATATAAAGCATAAAGCAGCCAACGCATTAAACAAGCCTAGTGATAAGCCAATTAAGATAATTTTTCCGCTGCTTAAATCATTTTTTATAAGTTTTTGGATGAACCATAAAGAAAGAAAAAATATAATCATTAAAAATGGCATTTGCATCATATGAAATTCTGATGATTCGGCTAGGGCTAAGAAATAATTAGAATAAAAGAAACCTATTACAAAAATGGCTGAGTACCATTTATGAGGTAAGATATATTTTTTTAAAGCAATCCCAAAAATTAATACAGAAATTATGGCACTTATAATGGCAATAATCCTTTGAGCATCAAGGGGATGAATAGATATATTTAATGATTGAAGAAAATTATAAAAAACAAGGCCTATGGGTTGAACAAATAGGTGATT
>CAYLKS010000220.1:0-1798 GCA_964384205.1 uncultured bacterium
TCGCTGTACCAATTATTTTTGACGGAGATTTTAGTTGAACTGTTATTTTTGCCGTATCTTTATTTATGACAAATTTCTCTGAATAATAAGTTTGTCCATCCAAATTTATTTCTAAATCTTCATAATTTCCAAAACGGATTCGCTCGGTCAGTTCACCATTTCCGTCAGTCGATTTATTAAAATATTTTACATCCGCATTTCCTGCCGGCTCACCGTTAGGAAGTAAAAACTCGAAATTAACAATTGTCGAATTTGTTGTAACAATAATTAAATCAGGAATAATTTTTGTTTCCCCGGATTTTAATTCAAATATTTTTGAACTTACATTAATTATCTTTGAATACGCTGTTACTTTGTAAGTCGCTATCGGAATATTATTAAATAAAAATTCCCCGTCTTCAGGGGCGGTTATAATACTCATTCGCCCTGTATAAGTATCTCCTTTTTCAAGAATCAAGCTAACTCTAACGCTCATTGGATTACCTGAATCATCAATTACTCTGCCTTTAATTATCCCTGGTTTTCCATCTAAAATTATATTTCCCACATCGCAAAGTTTTTCTCCATTGAAATTATATTTAACTGATTTAGGCGAGTAACCTTTTACTTTAGCGAAAATTTTACCGGAGTCTGAGTAATCATCACCCATATTAATTTTAAATTCCCCGTTTTTAGAAACAAATTGGTCATTATTTCCAACATAGCCAACCCCGATACTGAAATTCGTTGCAGGAGTGTTAGAATTTTCGATGCAAACTCTACCGACAAGAATTCTCGGTTCCGGCAATACCCACTCGATGTCAGTTGTCCCAACAGGAACATTTGTTTCATAGTAATTGCCCAAATAATTTAATCGCAATTGTATTTCATCCCCTGGTTTTACTCCAAAATTTTTTATTTCAAAGTAGCCGAGATGGTCACTTTTTCCTATCGAAGCGTTGCCGCCTTGCGGTAATGATGCCCAAACGTCTTTATCAATTATTGGCTTCATTTCATAATTATAAATGAAACCTGTCGCTATTATTTTAGGTACTTCGATTGCCGTAAGAACAATAAAATTTGTTTTTACCGAAGTAACAACTATTCCGTTTGTTTCCGCGAATTGCCCTTTTTCGGTTTTCGCTATTAAAGAAAGCATAGCTGTTTCTCCCGCCATTCCCAATCTAATTTTTGCCCATTCTTCTCCATTAGTTAAATCCACCTCGGCTCCACACCCATAAGAATAAGAAGATGATTCAGTTTCTCCATCCAATCTATATTTTAAAATGGGTGCCCCATTTTTTCCTAAAAACTTTAACATTACTGCCGGTTTAGCGAGTAATATAATGTCGCGTTTGGTTGTTTTCCCCGGCATCACTTTTAAGTGTCTTAACTTACCCGTATTAGGGAAAAAATAATCACAAAATTCAATGTTAATAGTATAAGTTTCCGGTGCAGCAACTCTTGTTACAGAATAATTTCCTTCATTATCAGATGGCTTTATCGCTTTAACCGAATAAGCATTTTCTTCTATACTATTATAATAATTTCGAGAAACATATTTTGCCTTATGTTTTTTCGACCATTTATATATTGGCAATAGTTTAACTTTTATGCCCGATATTGGTTTGCCGTCCGGTGTTGTTATCTTTCCTTCAACCGAACCAACTTCCCGCAAATAAAGAACAATTTTCTCATCAGCGAAATTAAAATCAATTCCGCGGTTAACGACAGCGAATCCCGGTTCATCAATTTTCAAATGTTCATTATAATATTTCCCTTTAGGAATTTTTATTTTAAATTCACCTTTAACATCAGT
>CAYLKS010000221.1:0-1794 GCA_964384205.1 uncultured bacterium
TACATAAAATAAATTCTCAGTAAAACCTCGTTATCCTTTTAAGCTTCCTAAAGGGCGCTTTTCGCTTCTTTTTTCCGCCCGTTGGGGACTTGTTTAGCTCTTTTTGTATTTCCATTATCTGGTCCCTGAAGAAAGCGGCATATTCGAAATTAAGTTCCTTCGCAGCCTGCTTCATAAGTCTTATGAGCTCTTGAATCTGGGCTTCAGCGGGCAGGTCATCGATGTATTTTAATTTAAATAAATTTTTTAAGAGATAATAAAATTTTTCTTGACAATTGTTTTCAGTTTAAAATAATAATATTGGTAAGCAAAAAGGAGGTATAAATGAAAATTAAACTGTTAATTATTATAATAATTATTTTGCCTTTAATAATGTCCTGCGATTTAACTCCCGAAATGCAAATATACTTAGCTGATTTAATAGTCAAAACAATAGTTTGCGCTTCAAGTAATAATCATCCTACATTAGGATTAAATAATTTCGAACTGTCATTTTTTAATTTACCTGCCGAAAATGGAGAAACTGAAATAGCAAATTTCTCTCACTTCTTAATCCAGCTTTTGAAATTCTCAACTGAAAAACAAGGAACAATTATTATAAACGAAATAGAAAGTCCATGCCCGGAAATTGGACCAGGTCATTGTTACATAGCTGAGGTCACAATTAATTTTGGAGAACCAGGCGAATATTTTGTAAAAGCAATAGCTGATTATAAAAACGAAGTAGAAGAAAGAAATGAAGATAATAATGAAAAAATTGAAGATTATGAAATTGACAGTTTATACTCAAATAGACTTATACATGAGAAAACATGTATAGTTGAAGTAAAAATAAATGGAAAAATAATTTATAAAGACAAAAATTTATTTACTAATATTGATGAATAACTTGATAATTATATTATTTATTATTGTTGGTTTAGCTTATTCAAATAATAATACTGATGAAGACTCTTGTTATACAAATTTTATGTTTCAAATAGAAACAAATCATTTTTTCTATAGACATCCGTTTCTTGAAAAGCATAATTTAATTTATGAATTTCCCAAAGAAGTACAATTTTATCCGGGAACTACTATCACACTTAATCTAGGATTTTCTCTTGGAGAAGGAAAGCTTAAAAACTACAAAGACAATTTTGTTCTTAGATTCAGAACTCAAATAAGTCTTGACAATGAATATACTAAAGATAACATGATTGTTGATAAATTTAATCCAGTATATGATAGTTTATTTCCGGGAACAAACGAACATTTATATGATTCCATGATAATAATTCTTATTAGAAAAAGCTTAAAAATAAATTTATTTTCTACTTCAGTAGAAATAGGATTTTCTGTTCATACACCATATTCTAAATATTTTCAAGTAAGGTTGGATATGGTACAATATATCAGCTTGCCAGCAATAACAAAAATAAGCCTAAATAAAGACGATTTTTTACTAAGTATAAATATAAATTCTGAAAAAGCTCCACCGCCAATAATTTTTGCTGGTAACAAAGCTTATAAAATCTTTGAGAAATATATCCCAGATAGTGTCGACACTGTTTTTCGGCCTTTTGGACTAATACATGGCATAAGATTATATCTTTCAATAGCCATATTTAATAATATTATGATTTCAATAGGTTATCATTTACCACTTAAATGCTATAAAATAAAAAGCTATATAGATGAAAATTGGCTAAGACCTGATATATTTGATAATTTTAATATCTTTTTAGCCTTTGGATTCTATTCCTACGAGAAAAACAAGGCTAACAATAAACGACTTCAGTAAAACCTCGTTAT
>CAYLKS010000222.1:0-1790 GCA_964384205.1 uncultured bacterium
GTATCATTTACTACTGCGTTACCATGTGCGGTTCCATCATTATTTTTATTAGAAAAATCATAAGCTGTAAAGCCTTCTTCATTTTCTTTATCTCCGTCAAAACTCCAATATCCAACCAAATTTTTCCATATTCCAGAATCATTAATTTCCAAATGAGAGAAATTTGCTTCAACCGAGACGTTATTTAATAAAGCGTGTGAATAAACTTCTTCTTCTGGTATTATATAAATAGAATGTTCGAATAATTTTATAGGCTTATCTTTATAAGCGTTAAAGTATAAAATCTCGTACTCGTATCTATCTCCTTCCTCAAACTTTGCTGGATTTTTAAAATTAGGTTTTTTAATTAATTTTCTTGATTTTTTATCTTTTAATTTATACTCTCCTTTTGTTTTTTCATAAACTGGCATGGTTTCTGGAGGCGACCAAAATCCATTTTCTGTTTCATATTTGTCTTTATCAGCATAAATAATTATACTCCAATCTCCTTCAAAAACTTTTTCCCCTTTAATATCTTTATATATCCTCTTTGCCTCCCATTTTAAATTTGACTCATTACCCGTTGCATAAATAAGAATATCCCCTGTCCTGTGAGTTGAGGAATATTTAAGAGGTAAAGATGTATGTATGCTTTTCTTATGTTCATCTCCTTTTAATATTTCCCCTAATACAAACCAAGAAAAAACTACTAAAATAGTGAAAGCAAATATCAACATAAGATATATTTTCTCTTTTTTCATTTTCTCAACTAATTAAACGTTCTTCCTCCACTTTATAAGTTTCTTTAAGTTTTTATATTTTTTCTTTTTGATTATTAAGACAAAAAAGATTGAAATAGCAATTGGGAATATAATAAAAAGCAACCATATAGGGATTATCCCTAAAACAGGAAATCCTAACCAGTAAACTCTCATAATTACATCAACATACCTTGTCTCTTCTTCTTTTGTTGTTTTTCCATAGCTTGTTATTGCTATTTTGCCAGTAAATATTTTTGATAAAAAATCAAATTTAGTTATATTATACTCTACAACAGCTGTTGTGTTTTTTTCAATATGACAAGACATTTGAGGAGTATCACTAATTACCTCACAAGACTTTAATTTTTTATTGGCGAGAATGCTGTATCTTAAGACTGGCCTAGCTATAAATATCTTATCGACCCTATTAGGGAATAATGATAGAGGGTTTTCAATAATCGCCTCTACTAATCCATATTTTTCAATGTTTGCTCTTGATGTGTAAAATTGGCTGATTCTATTCTGTTTATAGTATTGGTACCATATTAATAATTCGTTAGTATCTAATAAAATGCCATAATCTCTTAGTTTTGTTTTAATTTTCTCTAAATCTCCTAAATCTAAACTACATCTTTTATAATAATTAATAACCGCTAAAGTCCCTTTTATTTTTTCTCCGCAATAATTGTTAATTGTTGCATACAATATGCTTCTTTGCAATTCCCTTAATTTTGTAACATTTGGAGGCTGTACTAACATAACCACTGGATATTCTAATTTTTCTGAAATTCCACCTCCGCCACCAGGAGAAATTTGAGATGTTGTAAATTGTTTAGTAGTGGAATTCTCGTTGCCTGCCAGATCCACAGCATATACAGTTAAATTAAAAGTTCCGAATCCTGTAACCGTAGCAGAAGTTTCTTGGTTGCATGTGAAACTTACATTTTCATTAACTCCGTCAATTCCTCCACTTGAATTAAAAATTGAATACTTGCAGGATTTAAGATTTATATCTTGTGCTGTTGAATTAAATTTTATTGTTTGGCTTCC
>CAYLKS010000223.1:0-1776 GCA_964384205.1 uncultured bacterium
AATGAAAAGACCTTTTCATCTGATTGACTGTTTTTTTAGCAATATTAAGAGAACTGCCTCTCCATCCAGCATGAACAACAGCAATAATTGAATTATTCTTATCATAAATAATAATTGGAACGCAATCTGCGACGAGAACAACTATAAGTACTCCGTGTTGATTTGTTATTATTGCATCTCCATCTTTTTCATATATGGAATTATCTTTTAATATATCCTCTATAATGACGATTTTGTCGGAATGCAATTGATTTAGCAAAACTATTTTTTTATCTTCTAATCCGAGATTTCTTTCCAGTATTTTCCAATTTGTTCTTACATTTTCCGGTTTATCTCCACTTTTGTATCCCAGATTTAGAGATTCGAATGGTTTACTACTTATTCCACCATTTCTAGCTGTAATAAAATGAAGGATACCATTGTATTTTATTAGGTTTTCAAATTGATATAACTCAAGCTTATTTAACTTTTTATTGAGCATATTTATAATTTTATTCATAAAAATTAGGTCGAATTTTGGTTTTTTTAAACAAAATAAATATTTAATTGCTATATATTTTTAGCGGTGATGTCCGTTTTAAAATTATACCTGGATTTTCTTCTATATCTCTGTCAAAATATAACTTTCCTCTGTATTTAAACGCTTGAAGAATTGCATGTCTTCCAAGAAGCTCGGTTATTTTTGGAGAGATTCTTGATGTATCTTCTGATTTGACGATGGCAGTGGTGCTTGGTAAAAACCCATAGATGCTCGAAAGATAACTTCTTCCATTTTCAGAAAAAATGAAGAGTTCGATAGTCCCATAGCTTCTTAATATATTCGTTGCAACGAGTGGGTAATATAATGTTTTACTGTTGAAGGTATACATAATCGGTTGTATTGAGATATGACTTTTTAGATTTACAATATCAAAAACAAAATAATTAATTTTGTTGGTAATATAATGATTTATTATGTTTATATAATCCTGCTTATTTTTAATTTTATTCTTATAGCCGTGAGATTTCAAAAAATTATAAATCCAGTTTAAAAACTCTTCCGTGCTTGTAGCTCTGACAACAGTTATATCATGAGCCCCGATACTTTTTTTAACTTCAATTTTTACCTTTTCGGATGTTATACCAGATTGAGAGAGAGATTTTGTTTGTCTTACGTATTGCAGGTTGCATCTTTCTACAAGTTTTTTTAAATTATAAAAAATGTCGTTAGAAACAGCTTTTACATCCGGTAATGAAGGTAGGGGAATAAATCTAATTACCAATGTCCTTTTCGATGGTTTGAGCTCCGTTTGGAGTATTAGTAGTTCTTCAAATCCATCATAGGCAATAATTGCTCTCTGAGCTGGTTCATCAAGATTTACATTTTCAACAGGAATAATGGCACCCATATCTGCAAAAATGGAAATTGGTGGAAAAACCGGTAATAAGCTCAGTAGAAAACATAAGACAGTTACAATCAAAATAATTGATAGTTTCATAGTATAAAAAATAATCTACTTCCTAAGATTTTAAAATAAAAAGTTTTTATTAATCTATTGATATTTTACCTGCTTTGCTTTTGCAAATAGGTAATATATTACGATGTTCATCAGCATAAATACATTTTAATTGCATTTTGTTATTGGATGTATATATTTAGAAAAACTCTAGATACTTTCAAAATTGTTTCCAAAATAATCCGAAAGGGTTTATAGTTTTAAATGTAATAAAAAAAGAGTGGTCAATGAAACTAAAAAAAGAACTGGGACTTTTAGAAATATTTTGTATAGCATCCGG
>CAYLKS010000224.1:0-1769 GCA_964384205.1 uncultured bacterium
TTGCTAATAAGGTTTCTCTTATATCTTTAACAGACCTTTTAATTTCTTCACTCATATTCTCTAATGGGATAGTCTGCAAGACGGTTCTGCCAAAGGCAGAAATCCCGAAAAGTAAAAAAGTGAGGCGTCATCTTAATTCCCCTGTATTTTTAATCTCAAACGTTGAACACCAAATATTATTTCCACGAATCCAAAAACCACCAGACTTGCTTCCCCAAGGCATTATATGAAATATATTCTTTCCATAAGCATCAACATTAACAGGAAATTCAATAATATAGTGGTCATGCCATCCTAAATCAATCAATTTCTTCCCATCAATTTCTCCAAAAATCCTAATAAATGGATAGCCACTATCGTGAAGTCTACGAGTATCTGAAACAAAAACAAACAAAGAATGTATTTTTGTTTTTCCTGATGGTTTTAAATCTACAAATTTTAAATTCCATTTTTTTTCTAATATTTGGTGTTCAATATTTGTTCTTTTATTAACCATCTTTCCCCTAAATTTAATTTCTCTATTATTCATAATATATATTTTTTCCTAATTTTAAGTAAAAATTTATTAATTTCTAAAACATCTTTTTCATCAGGATAATCTGGTATTTTTGATTTTTCATAAGCTTTATCTATTCGGTCAAATAATTCATTTATCCTATCTTCAAGAGCATGCGGTTTGAATTCTGGAACTAAAGACATCTCACGATTCTCTTGTTTTGATTTAATTAATTGTGTAACCTCTTTAATCTTAAAATATTTATTTAAAGTAATTAGATTAGGTTCAATTCTTCCTGTTTGTAAAACATAAATTCCAGCCATTAAAGAACGAAAAACATAAAGATACTTTTTAGTTGTAGATTTCCCACCCATTATAAATTTTTTATAATTAAATGTAGCCATTCCATTGTATGAATTATACAAACCTGATTTACCAAAAGCGTTATTAATAAGTCTTCTTAATTCAATAAACTCTGAAGTATTATAAATTTGCTTGGCATTTATATGTTCTAAAATATTACAGTTTGATTTTAAAGCCAAATCAATTTCTTTTTTAAGTTCAAATAAAACAATATCATTAATCTCATCTTTAAGTTTAATATTTAAAACATCTTTAGGTTTTTTTAAACCCAGTAATTCGTTTGTATTAACTACATAAATACCACGATAATCTATATCAGAATCACTTGAGTTAAATCCATACAAGTGTGAGCCACTTATAGTTAAATTCATTAAAATAGAGTTATTATCAGCAACATATCGTTTAATTTCAGCCAAAGATTTAATGTTATTTCTTATTAATTCTTCTTTATTCCTTGCATCCATTCTCATACCTTTTTTACCTATAATTATTCTATTTTTCATCTTTCATTTTAAATCCTCATCTGAAATATTGAAGATAACCTTAATAAGTTTGCAAGTATCTGAACGCAATGAACCGAATTTTATATAATAATCTATTTCCTCTTGACCCATCGGTTCTTTTGGTTTCGATGGCTTACTTTTAAATATCACACTATCAGAATATCTTAATTGATAAGTTCTCCATTCTCCCGCTAATCTAATTTTCTTTATCCAATTTATAACTTCCTGTTTTATTCTCTCTCTTTCTTCCTCAATTGCTCTTTGAACAATCTTTTTAATTATATCACTATTTATCCCAACTAATTCAGGCTCTGTTGCTACCATTTCTTCCCAACCTAATTTTTCTTTATTCATTTTTCTTTACAATTTTAATATTTAAACTGTTTATAATATCCATTATTTGAGAT
>CAYLKS010000225.1:0-1763 GCA_964384205.1 uncultured bacterium
CGTGCGCCACGATTCTCCTTGCTTCTCTTCTTGCTGATTGTGGGCACGCTTGTTAGCAGAATTCATTTATCTAAAATCCAATAAATCTTCCCATTGATTTTCCCTTTTAACCACCAAAAATAAGGATTATTAAGTTTATCTCCATACTTGGAAAATATATATGGAGCTTCTTGGAATATCGAAATTTCCTCCTTTCTTTGGATATCAATTTCTTTAGAATTTTTCTGCAAAAGATATTGCTTTACTGTTACTTTTGGACCAACAGTTATTGTGTATTGACGAAAATTTTTCAATTGAGGTAATATTTTTGTATCAATTCTCCAAAATCCGTCAAGATAACTTATTTGTAAAAATTTTTGGTTAAAAATCTTATAATTTTCAAATTTGGTATCAACATTTTCATAAGCCTTTATTGTCTCTTCAAGTGAATATGATGAAAGCTCTTTGATAATTGCTTTGCGATAAAGTAAATAATTTTGAAACTCGGGATGATAATTTGATGTATTATATAATTTATCAATATAAGATAAAATTAATTCAGGATCATTTTCATTAAACATTATATAATCTATAAACATGGTTGCCGGTTGAATGTTAAAATAGTAACTTACTTCACCATAATTATCATTCCATAATATTGGTTTATTAAAAATTTTTAGACTTTTGATAGCTGTTTCAAATGCCTTTTTTATATCATTTTTTGATAAATAATAATATTCCATTATACTATAAGCTTCCAAACTGACTGCCGGATTTTTATTAGCCGCTATCACTTTTTTTGAGATTGAATAAAATTCTTTTGGAGTTAATAATTTTTTTTTAGCATTTTCAAATAATGTCAGCATTGAAATAATGTCTGAATTTGTATAGGTTTTAAAATCGCATATTTGTATATCAGTTGCTTCATTAATGACTTTGAGAATATAGTCAGAGTATTCTTTTTTTATTAGCATATCATCTCTTTCTTTTGATAAATAATTATATGATAGCCAGTTTATGTACAAAGTTTTACAACATGCAGGAATGTTTTCATTATAAACAATCTCCTTACAAAGCGAAAAAAGTTTTGAGGGACGCTCATTTTTTATCACACGATTTATCTGAAATTCACATATTTTTTTTACTAAATTTGCAGGGATAGAGTGCTTTGTGTATATATAATGATATTTTCCCCATTTATGACTGCATAAAATAGTGTAAGATTTTTTATTTTTTTGTTCTGTAACCACTTTGTATAAATAATTAATAAGATATTTTGAGCTTTTCTCGTTATCAGTTCCCAAACCAAAATCAAAATTTCTATTAAAACAATAACTTAATAGAATCTCATCCTTTGTTAATTTGTATATTATTGATTCTGCGTCGAGATCATAACTGATTTCAATGGTATTATCGTCTAATTCACTAATGGGAATAATAGCAAAATCCTTAGTCTCAAAATTTCGTACTACCAATTTTCCTTGTTCTTTTTCTCTTATTATTTTATGTAATTCGTTAGGAAGAATTAATGAGTCTTGTTTAATAATCTCTTTACCGTCTATTTTTACAATTTTTGATTTTTTACAACTTAATGTATCCATAGTAAATAGAAAATGGATACTACTATTATATCCATCAGCATATAGAACACCAGATAATAATAATATGAAAAATAAAATTTGTAATTTCTTCATAAATCTCCAACTATTTGTTCTTTAATAAATTTCTGCTAATGTTTCGCGTGTGCGGTGTGATCGGAACGATCACGCCAACAAAAAACAGCC
>CAYLKS010000226.1:0-1761 GCA_964384205.1 uncultured bacterium
ATAGACAATAAACTCCTCGGGTAATCTTGTTAAAAGTGGAGTGAATATTTTTAATGTACCCATTGAAATCAGAAAAAGTAAAAATAGCGTCATAAAATAATAGGATTTTCTAAGATAATTACATCTTTGTGCTTCTTTAATAATAAAATCTATAAATTTCATTCTTCCTCCTTATGACTAATGTGGTTATAGAAATTACATTGACTAATATTATTAGTAAAAGGGAAAAGGGGATGTTGTTATACAGAGGAAATAAAAGAGAAATTAAAGCACTTGAAATAAAAGATAGCGAAAATATATTAATTAATATTTCGTAAAATATTAGAAACCTTTTACCTTTAGGTAGAAACGCTATGGATATAAATGGTAAACGAAGAGATTTTGATTTCCATCTATTCAGTAAGAATATTATAAAAATTATCAATGCATAAATAAATATCTGAAGAAGTGATCTATTATATACCTTAAACAAATATAGCATAAATACTACAGTCATCCATATCGAGTAAAATATCAAATTTCTGTAAAATGAACCAAAGAATGTTTCATTGTTGTAATTTTTTCTAAGATTATATTTAATGCAATATATAATCAACTTAATGTATTTTGCCATAATGATCGTAATAAACTTAGGAAGAAATACAAAGAATTAATAAGAACCAATATCAAAACGTCTATATATATTTTTGTTCTATAAATTATTTTGTTTATAAATACACACCATAGGCTAAAAAGAAAAAACGCAATCGTATTCATTTTATTAAATCCATGTTGACTAACCAATCCGGTCAAACCATTTATTTCTAAAATGTCACCAATTTTAAATTTGAACAGGTAAAAAGTATAAAACTGAGAAAGAAAGAAAAATATGAAACCATAACCAATCCCCAGAAAAAGCCTGGAGAAATTTTTTTCTTCGTCTAATTGCATCAAAATATTATCAATGAAATTCACGAGAGACGTCATAAGTAACCACAGAATAAGAATAGTGAAGGGTATGTTGAATATTGTAATGTAGAAAAAAGGTTTAAAATAAAAATCGAATTGAGCACTTCTAATCTTTCCTGAAATAAGAGCAACATTAATAATAGATAACATAGAAACTAAAATAGGAAATAAGATACCGAAGTACTTATATCTATCCAAAAATTTACCAAATAAATCCTTATAATTTTGCAGATACATAAGCCTCAATTATAGCGGATAGTATTATTATTAATATTGAAAAAGTTATTTCAAATTTACTCTCCGTTAGTTCAATAGATGGATTGAAACTTTTTATATAGAATCTTTTTACTCCCTTTATACCAATTGCTCCGCTTAATATGATCCCAACGATTTCAATACTGTGCGGCATAAATTTTTTTAATAAAAAAATGTGCCAGTTTTCAATATTTAACATGACAAATTTTACCCAGAATCCTATAAAAAATCCGTTGGAAATAAGCGAAAATATTGGAGTTAATCCAAATATATAGCAACCCGAAATATTGAACAGTATTACTAACATATTATTAATCAAGATTTTTACAAATAGAGAATTACTATTAATATCTATTTTGTTCCAAACTACTATACCTTCATAAACGTTTATTTTAATAAACAGACTTATCAAAATCCCAAGAGCGAATAACAAAACAGCAAAATATATTCTTATTCCAAAATTCAATCTAATAATTTCTACTAAAAGGAGTTTTTATATTAGGATTATAATCCAACTGCAACTGATGCAAGAGGACCTCCGGCAACTCCCGCTACTGT
>CAYLKS010000227.1:0-1739 GCA_964384205.1 uncultured bacterium
ACACAATATAAAAAGTCCTATTATAAAAAATATAGGCGTAAGTAAAATAAACACTATTACTGGATTCACCCAATTTAAAGTTGATAGCAACAAAAATATTTTCAATTTTTCAATAGTTTTGTTATATATATTTTTACTCAATATAACCATCCTATCTCTAAATAATAAAAATTTGTTTTTATGTGGGAGAATTATAAACTCAGGCGACTTCAAATATATGGAGGTTTGAGTTGCTATATTAATCGCATAAACAACTTTCAGAGGTCTAAGAACTCTTGGTAAACTATACAATACCACAAGACTATCTATTTTATGCCTTGCACTAAGAAAAATTTTATCCCTCCTGGGATATAATATTCTTGCTGTGCCTATCCCCTTCCAATTCAATCGGATGGTTATTTTACTATCTGGATTCCAATAGTCATTTAACAAATAATAAACGACTTTTGCTTTTCCTCCTGATTTTATAAATGAGTTTTTATATTTCATTATTCCTCCAACACATGGCTTCAATTTAAAATCCTTCAATTTATTAATATCAAATATTTCGTTTGAAGGAAAAAAGAAGGGTTTATCATAAACTAATTTCCATTTAGTCCCTTTTTTCAAGAATACTCCTATTGAAAAATCACAAAATCGTAAACCTTTTGATGTATCTATTTCTAACTCCCTATACCATTTATAAATCTTCCCACCACCAATTTTAATATTTAATTTTCTGGATATCACTCTTATATAAAAACCATCACAAGGCAATAGTGGATTATAATAACCGGTTTGACCTTTATATTCAACAATAGCAAGAGACTCTTCATAATCTGAGTTGTTTAGCAATTCAATGTAATAATAAAATTTAAAATGCCCGCTAAATTTTGTATATGAAGTCGCCAAAATAGATGAATCCAAAACCTCTTGTGTAGGGAAAATACATAAGAGTGTATCTGGTATTTCACTGAATTTCAAAGAATCTGAAATTGCTTTCCGCAGATTACTATACCATTCAGGATATTGAAGGTTCATTATAAAAAAGATTATCATCATAATGATGCATCTCCTTCTATTCTTATTACATCAATATCTGGAATAATTTCCATTTCCCTTATTATATTATGAGATTCCTGAGCCGTATACCCATCAACTAAAAAAGTGAAGAATGCAACAGTATATTTTAAGCTACCCACATACAACCCGTAATTATCAGGGAAAATTACTGTTCTAAATCCAAGCTTGCACTCGGAATCAAAAGCGTCAATTAGGCCGTAATTTCCATGACAAGAACATGTATAATCTCCTGAACAACAGGAGTTAATATACACTATATTATACATTGGTGTATTACAAGAAGAAATTTCAGAAAAATGAATCCATTCATATTCTCCCAATTTTAAAGCCCAAACTCCCGTATTTTCCCATCTTAGCCCATGCCCAACAAAATAGAAAATTTTATTTGTATTTTTTTGTAACTGCTCCTTAAAGAGCTCTTTAGTTATAGTATTAGAAAAAGTTGGATTATAATAAGCTGAGAATAATTTTCTCGCAACCCATAGTGCCAAAGCATATTCTGTTATCCAATATTCCTCTGGCTTAAAAAAACCTATGCATACGGAAGCACCACTACTAAAAACCATCTCTGTATTTTTAACTGCTCCCTTCTTCACCCCCTCAGTTGTCTTTCCCCCACTTATCCCATATATCCTGTAGTCTCCTGAATAGGTTTCTGGATCATAGAGAATATAACC
>CAYLKS010000228.1:0-1738 GCA_964384205.1 uncultured bacterium
ATAGGTTATCCTATAAATCTCAAGTGTAGCTGGGAAATCAGGATAATGCGGTAAAGATTTATTTAATTCTGAAACAAATAGTAATTCTGCTTTAGCCCCATATGGTAATGAACGTAAATAATATGAAGGACTTCCAAATCCCGTATAATTATAATAATATGTTATACAGTAATCGGGTTTATCCTTATACATAAGTTGTATTACATGTTCATTGGTTCTTGGCCGTTTTGCATATCTTGCTGTACCTAATCCATAGGTGTCTATAGTAATTCCTGGGTTCATTAATGCAAGAATCCCGGCTTGGTCAAGGGCAACTATTTGATCTTTCTGCACGTTTTTTGACAAGAATTCACCCATCTGATAAAATTCAGAATTAAGAATATTTGTGTATTTCAAATATTCATCATTCCAGTGGGGAACAACAGAGATATTAACCACTAAAAACAGCAGAAAAATAACTGCGATGTGTTTTGTATTAAGTCCTATTTTTTTACAAACAATGACATACAATATTGCAAATATCGGGTATGCGGGGGTAATGTACCTACACCATTCCGCTGAAATTCCAACCAATAATGGTATTGAGAGTTGTGATAATATTATTAGCAATAAAATTAGAATAAACTGGTGTTCTATAATAATTTTCTTAATATTCCAAAGATTAGAAAATATGTTTTTATCATTTTTATTGATTTTTTTGAAAATGTAAATTATAAATGGAATTATAGTTAAAATAACACAAATAATTGATGCAATAAAAATTAAAAATAATTGACTTCTATCAGAACAAAGATGTGGGATATTTGAATAAGGTGTTATAAAATCATAAAATATGCTGAAATCACTTTTGATTAACGATATTGGATCAAAAATTGCAAAAATGGGTACTCTTGAGGTAGAGTTTATAGTCAAAATGCCGGTATACAAAAGGTTAATGGCTGGCACTATAAGAGCCGAAAATAAGTATACAGCCCATGAGAAATACTTTCTATTTCTTGAAAATGTTTTTTGATTTAAACTTACAACCAGCAAAATAAGAAACGCAGTAATTACACCTTCCGGCCTTCCAAGGTTCATCAAAATGATTGAGCTTAAAAATAAATAATATTTCTTATGAAGTATGCTATACACTAACAGCAGCAAGAAAAAGACAGATAAGGGATATTCCAGCCCTGAGAAAAAACCATAAAATATGGGATTGGCAGTAAAAACGACCAAAGTAATGAATTTCAATATATTCTCATGCTTCTCTTTTAGTAGTGTTCTTAATATTTTATACGTCAAATAGACACTAGAAGCGTAAATTATAACGAATATTGCGAATAACAATGCCTGAACACCGAAAAGAGAATTTGTTGTTACATAACACATAGTGCATAAAAGATAATAAACAAAAGATGTGCAACCATTTGAATGCGGCTCACCTATCGAATATGTTAAGAAATGCCCCATTGCAAAATTTTTTGCAAATTGAAGGTAGATATATGCATCGTCTAATGCAAACCAAAAATGGAGATTATATAACAAGATTACATATAATCTGTATACAATGGGCGCACCTAATAAAAAAAGCCAATATTTGCCAAAAATATCTTTAAATTGTTGCATCAAATCCTCTCTTTTTACTAGGAATTACAACAGAGACCATTGGTCTTTTCCATATCCTCTTATTATAAATCTTATTTTTCCTTTGTGCATGCTATCCTCCCTCTAAATTCCTCTTTTCATAATCAACTAT
>CAYLKS010000229.1:0-1730 GCA_964384205.1 uncultured bacterium
TAAAAAATTATTGAAGGGCTAACAAGGCAGTGCACCAGACCGCCAATCCGCTGCGGCCTTCGGCCTTGCGTCATGTCGGCTGGTGACTTTAGTCGTTATAATAATGTATTTTTCAGTTCCTTTTAATGGTGATGATAGGTTTCTAGATGAATTAAATAAGTCTAAATTCTTTCCTTATATTAAGGAGATATATTTTGCTGGCGACCCGCTAATTATACCATCTGGAAGGCGTCCTAAAATTCGATCTTTTATTAAAAGGATGGGAACAGCTTATTATTTTGATAGAAATTATTATAACTCATATTTAACTAACCTAATTTTAGATTGTAAAAAAAATGGAATCGATATGAATCTTCTTTTAAACTTTAATGGTAGGTTAAATAAATCGGCTATTCAATACGTTTCTAAGTTAATTGAGTTAGGTGTTTCTGTTTTAACAGTAGGTAGTTATGATCAGTTGTTGCAGATTACAAGGGAACTAAAATGGAATGTAAAAATTCAAAACTCTGTTTATCTCTCTTGTCAAGATATAATTGAAATTAAAAACCTTATTAAATTAGGAATTACGGTCTTACTTCTACCACCAGATTTTAATCATGATTTGATAATAATTGATGAGATATATAATTTTTTAAAAAGAAAAAAAATTGATCTTAAGATAATGTTGAATGAAGGCTGTCTAAAATTTTGTTCCCATAGAAAGCATGATCAAATAGAAGCTCAATATTATAAAATTGAATACGTGATAAAAGATATTATTAATAATTCGGAAAGTTCGCGAGTTTTAAATCAGCCTTGTAGGAGATATTTGAATAAATATGGCATTGTTAATACCAATTTTATCCATCCTAAAAATATAGGATATTATCTAAAATTTAATCCAATTTTTAAAATAGTCGGGAGATCTTTTTGTACAAAAAATATTTTACAGACGTTAAATGCTTATTTATCACGTAGTTATAACGGCGACCTCAGAAATATAATAGAAAATTTTAAGCATTCAAAAGAACCTGTGTTTTATGCAGACATAGCCAAGACAAAATTTTTATTAAATGAGGGTTAATGGACTATGGAAAGAACAAGTCACCTTGACAAAGAGTTTATTCAACATTTACGTGAAGAAAAACTGGCACAACAAGATCGTCGAGCTTCCTATGTCCGACTGAAGTTTTCCTTTATTATTGGGCTTTTTAGTGGGGTCATTATATCCTTAAAATTTGATAGTCCGATAAGCAATACTTTTTCATTAGGTTTTTTATACTTAGCTCCATTAGTTGCAGTACTATTTGATTATTATATTTTAGGAGGTGATTTTGCTGTCAAACGTATCAGAGCATTTTTAAGTGAATACGATACTGAGCAATCCTGTGAAAAAAGGTGGGATGAGTTTCTTAGGCAAAAACCAAAATCATTTATGAGAATGAATCGTTTTTGGGTAACAAATTTTATATATTTTATTTCTATTTCTGCAAATCTCTATGCTTTAATCAAGAAAAGAGCGTCTATTGTTGAGTGGTGTTTATTTATAGGATGGCTTTTTATAATAATGTTTCTTTGGTTTTATTTAATAAAAATAGAAAAAATTATTAAAGATGCTTTTATAACAAAACGCTCCACCTGACTGCTTCGTCCAGAGGCAGACAAGTGTTCCGCTGGCCTGCCTGCGGGCAGGCTCGCCTGTCGGCAGACACGGCCGTCGGGCAGGGGCAGACAGGCGCTCCATAGCGGCA
>CAYLKS010000230.1:0-1723 GCA_964384205.1 uncultured bacterium
ACCTAACAATTGCGATTTTATATAGCTAAAACCAGTTTTTTCGTGTAAAATAGATAGATAATAACAACTACTATTTTAACCCAATGGGTAAAAAAACTGGCGGTAAAATGATAACAAATTCTATTACTAAAAACAATCATAAAATTGACAAAATTGAAATAACTCCAGATATTTTAACAAGTAGGGGTGGTCTTAATTTATTTTGCAAATATATTGATAAAATTGGAATAATTACAATTTTATCTGGAACTTTATCATCCATAAAAAAAAATAAAAAAGGATTTAAGATTTATGAAATGATAAAGCAAATCATTTGTTTTTTGGTAGATGGAACATCACGAAATATCAGTTATTTCAATATTTTGAAACAAGATAAAGGTTATGCTGGTACAATTGAACTATCTCAAAAAATGTTATATTCATCATTTTCAGTTTTCAGATTTTTTGATAAATTTAATTATTCTTTAATTCTCTCATTAAGAAGTGTATTGAATAGATTATTTATATGGCGATTAAAACTTGATAATGAAAAAATTATTTTTATATATTGCGATACTATGGCAATGAACAACAATGATGCAAAATGTAGAGAAGCCGTTCATCGAACATACAGAAAATTTTGGGGATTTCAACCATTAAATTTTATTTGGAATGGAAAAATAATCGATACAGTTTTTAGAGGTGGAAGCAAAAACGGGAATAGTGGTAAGGCTGTAGAAAAATCAATAATCAGTATCGTAAAACAAATAAGAAGTGAGTATTCTAAAGAAGCAGAAATAGTATTTCTTTTTGATGCTGGTTTTTTTGATGATAAATTATATAAATTACTTGAAAATCTTAATGTATGGTATATAGCCACTGGAAAAATGTATAATTTTGCTAAAGAAATAATTTCATTAAAATCAGAAGATGAATTTAAAATTTTTACAAAAGAAAAACTTTCTTGGGAATATTGTGAATTTAAATATAAATGCAAAACATGGAATGATGAAAGGCGAGCAATTTTCACAAGACTTCGTGCAAAAGAAGATGGTCAATTATTATTTTCCTTTGCTAAACCAAATAGAATTATACTTACAAATATTACAAAGGAAAGTAGCATTAATATAGTTTGTCCAGATATTTATAAATCAGAAAATATTATAAAACACTTCCATTCTACAGGGACATTTGAATTGGTTCATCGTAGTATTAAAGAATTCAGAGATGAAAAGTTCCCATTTAAAGGCTTTATTCAGAATTCTACATTTTACAATCTCGTGATAATATCCCATTTCTTGTTTATTTGCTTTCAAGAAGATCATTTAGATAATGAAATTTCTGGTATAATTCCTGGAAGTTATCCCAATACAATTCGAAGAATCTTTTTTGATTTTGCGGCAAAAATAACGAAAACCGGTCAAAAAATATTCCTGAAAGTTAGTAGTTTTACAATTCAACATTTGAAACTTGAAGACTTGTGGAAAACATGTCAAATTGCTTCACCACATAAAATATAATCAAAACAATTTATAAATTAATATTTAATTCTTTGACAATAAATTTGTCATGTACAAATTTATTGAAAATTTAATTTTATCGATTTTTTTATAAAAAAATACTGAAACTTTTAATCTTTTTAGAAAATTTGATTTAATTCTTAGTCATAATTTAATTATCTTAATCATAATTTCATTATATGATAAAATCTAACTAATTTAAAAAGAATCGCTACGTTTTGGTT
>CAYLKS010000231.1:0-1703 GCA_964384205.1 uncultured bacterium
ATCAGATTAACTAATAGATTAATCATCAGACGAAAAAATATTTATATAAGCAGGTCAATGCAATATCACCATGGTAAAAACTGAGGTGTACATCAATGAGGTGAATATAAAAAATAAAAAGAGGTGAAAAATATGGAAACTCAGAGTATAAAATTGAGATATTGTATAACTGAAACTAAAGCATCAGGACCAGAGAGACCAGCTGGAACTACGGGTCATGGCCACCCTCACCATGTTCACAATACTGTGACATAAGGGTGTCTTTTTATGACCTTAAATTATTTTTCTTTTTCTTCTATAGAGTTAGGAAGAGAGTACATAGCTCTTATTGATCCAGATACTTTGTTTTGGGTAACGTCCAAAAAATCTAAAATAAATGAAGCAAAATCTTTATTTAGAGAATTGTATACCTCAAATATTAAAAATAAATTAAATGAAGACAAAAATGATTTGTTTAATTCAGTTGGAATAGACATGATAGAAGTACATCCCACAGAAAAATGCAATATGGATTGTGAGTATTGTTACATTCCCCGGAAATATAGACTTAAAGATAGGTGCATGAGCGTTGAAGAAATAGAATTTATAATAACAAAGATTTTAGATTTTTTGGATCAAAATCCTGATAAAGGCATGAAAAGAATAATATTTCATGGAGGTGAGCCCCTTATAGCAAAAAAGCAGATATTTGAGGTAATGGATAGATACTACAAGGAAGTAGAATTTGGCATTCAAACAAATGGAACTTTATTGACAGAAGAAGACTCAGAATTCATAAAAGAAAGAAATATCCATATAAGCTTTTCAATAGACGGTCCTTTAGATATTCATAATATCACAAGAAAATATTGGAATGGAAAAGGTACATATTATGATGTTTTAAAATCAATAAAATATTTTAAAGATTATTTTTGGCTTGGTGCTATAGTTACAATAACAAAGTATAATGTAAACAATTTAAATGATATTGCAAAAGATCTACATAAAATAGGAATTCCCTCTTCTATATTTAATCCTGTTTCACCTTGTAGCTCCTCTGCATGTTCTTTAATGCCCTCAACAGAGGATTTAATTTATAATTATAAAAAATTAATAGATACTAATATAGAAATTAATAGTAATAGCATCAATGGAAAAAGATTTGTTATAGATAATATAGAATCCATTCTTATGTGTCTTTTAACGTCAAATTTAAGAGTTTTGTACTGTAATATGTCTCCTTGTGGGGCAGGAAGACTAGTATATATAATAACCTCTAATGGCGATGTATATCCATGTTCAGAATTTATGGCTTATCCAGAATTCAAAAGTGGTAATGTATTCAAGAATAGTATTAGAGAGATTATTAATTCAGACCCTTGTAGGCTTTTGAGATCAAGGAAGGTTGATATGATTGAAGAGTGCAAATTATGTCCTTATAAAAATATATGTGGAGCAAATTGTCCAGCTGCTGTATATTATTTGAATCAAAAATTGCTTGAAAAATCCCCCCATTGTAAGTTCATGAAAGAAATGATCAACTATATTTTTCTTAAGATTGCTGAAGGTGGATTGGCAGAAGTATATAAATTAGTAAGCAATAATTTTGAGAAAGAATTAAGAAAAAGCGAAAAATTAGTTTACCATGTGAAATAAAATGATGTAGATGCATATGAAAAAAGAAATACTTTGTCTGTTAAAAAATAGAAATATAATGTTAATTT
>CAYLKS010000232.1:0-1703 GCA_964384205.1 uncultured bacterium
TTGTTTTTGAAATTCGGGTTTTAATTTTAACCTGTAAGAATTTATTTAAACCTTACAGGTTAAGGTTGGTATGAAGTAAGAGCCTAAATTTTAAACTTTCATTGCTTTTTAGAACTTAAACGCCTCTCATTGTTAAATTGTCAAATTGCTAAATTGTCAGTAAAATTAAACAATTTGACAATTTAACAATTTGACAATAAAAGGCATTTGTAAAATAAAAAATTGTAAAATCAAGACTTCGCTTTCATACCAACCTTAAACCTTACACTCTAAAGAGCGAACTCCAAAACTTTTAAAGTGTTGTTTCTGGAATTCGGGTTTTAATCTGTAAGAATTTGTCAACATTCTAAAATCTCTCTATAATGAAGATATTGTTTATAAATTCCCTTTATGCCCATCCTCAAAAACCTTAATTCGGAACAACAAAAAGCCATTACTACCACAGAAGGTCCCGTTTTAATTATTGCTGGACCGGGATCGGGAAAGACAAAAGTTCTTACCCATCGGGTAGCTTATTTAATTCGTAAAAAACAAATTGGCGCGGTGGCTTAGCTCCGCGGTTGTTCGCGCGTCCCGCTCTGCGATTTACACGCTTTTTATGTAGTAGTCGGATGTTTATTTGCTTTTAGAAAACGAAAGGAATTAGGCAATAAACCTTCTTTTTGTATCGCTTATAGTTCTTGTCATTAGCAAACTCTTTCTCTTCTCTGGCAATTCTTACTAGAAATAAAGGAAGTAGAAAGGTGAAATATAAAATTATACCACTTTTTGAGAAAATAGTCAAGGTCAACCCTAAATAAACGAGCAGCGTTCCAAGATACAAAGGATGTCTTGAATATTGATAAATACCGTTGGTTATCAAATGGTTAGATATCCTCTTCTCTGAAAGGTTATAACCTATTTTGAAATCATTTAACGCTTTCAACCGAATCAAAATACCGATTAAGTAAATAAATAATCCAAAAATAAGAGGCATTATTGAATTATTTTCGCTGATAATGAATAATGCGAGAATTGAAACAATAAAAATACATTGAGGTATTAGAACCGTGAGATAATAACTAAAAGGTTGTTTATGAGAAATTTCCGCTTGTTTTGCTTTTAAATAGATTAACAAGCCAAAAATAATATAAGCAATGGTAAATAAAGTGATATTCCAAAACATAATAAGTTATTTATTTTTTATTATTTTTCCATTGGCAATAATAAGTCCTAAAATAAGCCAAAATTCCAACCGGCCTTGTTGAATGGTCCAGAAATAATGGTCAAAAAATCCTATAATTAGAAATCCGATAAAGATAGCGACTAGAAAGTGTTGTAGATTTTTTTGAGTTTGTATTATACTAAGTGTTTCACGTGAAACATTTAATGTAGTTTCTCTTTCAGAACAAACCGGAGCCGGAGAATGAGTTAAATCAGCTTTCAACCCACCTTTAAACCCTTTCAAGAAAGAAATATTTTCTTCTGAAAACTCTTCTAATTTTTCTGTATTCCAAGCGCTTGGGACGGAATAAACCTTTTGATAAAGGAGAAAATCGCGAGGAATTAATTTTTGTTCCTCGCTATTATTATCTGATAATGTTTCACGTGAAACATTTAGATAATTGTCAATTTGAAAAATAAAGGTCCCTAACCCCGTTCCGCTAAAAGGATGCCTAATAATATTGTTTATGGCAATTTTATTATAAAATAAGCGATCTGTT
>CAYLKS010000233.1:0-1702 GCA_964384205.1 uncultured bacterium
CAAGCCTTGTTTCACTAAATCTTGTTATAATATTTCCGGTTAAAGATTTTGAAAGGCCATCCGGTTTTATGAGGACCAGAGTTTTTGTATTTGGCATTAATTTTCTCCTGAGCTTTATCTATTACAACACTATAAAATTGAATTAAAATTATTTAAATTAATGAAATAAAATAAAAACAGTTTTTTGAGAAATTTACATATAATATAAACATCATACTTATTTTTTATCAAGTTATTTAATATATCCAACCTGCTCTAAAAACCAAGTGGAGTAATTATCTTAGAATGGGTTCTATACATTCGGGGTTATTATTTGCAGGAGAGTTGACTATTTGCGATACTTCATAAAACCCCAATTCATTTACATGATCTTCAAAAAGGATCCTTTTTAATCTTGATATATGCTCTGAACTACACTCTGAAACATCAAGCCATTCATCAATATCCGCTTTCGATATAACTGCCGGAATTCTATCATGAATATCTTTTAAGAGTCCCGAGGAATCCACAGTAACAATTGTAAAAGAACGAATAGATTCATCTTCATTTTCAGGGTTAATCCATTGGTCCCAAAGTCCGGCGAGAGCAAAAGGCCTTCCACTACTATGAAAAATATAGTATGGCTTTTTATATTTCCCATCTTTTTTCCATTCAAAAAATCCATCCACAGGAACTATGCATCTCTTACTTAAAAATGGCTTTTTAAAACTTACCTTTGTTAAAAGGGTTTCTGCTCTGGCATTTATCATTTTATTACCTACTGATTGATCTTTTGCCCATGATGGTATAAGCCCCCATCTATACCTATCATATATATTTTCATTTTCCTTTTTTATTATTATTCCGGCCTTCTGACTCGGAGCGATGTTATAGCTAATAACAGGTTCTTCAAGAAACCTTTGAACATAAAATTCCTCAGCAATAATTTTTCTTTCCGATTTCTGAGTAAATCTTCCACACATATTTTCACCTCAACTTATGTTAATCATCGATTTTATAAATAATCCAAATGTCAACTTATTAGATTTGGCTACTTTATGAAAAATTTCAAACACATAAGCAGAGCTCTACTGCTGAAATTTGATATATAATAGTTATTTCTCTTTTGGTACACAAAAACTTATACCAGTTTTGAAAATTGTTAAAAAGTCTAAATTTAGCCTAAATAATAGTACTACCTATAAACAATGAATAATACATATTCAAATAATAAACAATAAAGAATGGAAATTAAAAACATCTCAAAAACCTTCATCCAGCCTCTTCACTTTACTTTCTATAGTTTAAAAAGTTAAACAAATTGTTTATTGAATTTTAAACCGAGCTTAATTGTCATTTTTGATAAATTATGGTTATTTTCATTAAAACTACAGTTTTTTGTGCCAGACTTTATGATTAATTAGAATACCAAAATATTCATGAATATTTAAATGTTATTTAAATCTAATTTTTTATAGGTATAAAAAGAATAGGCAAACATAGTCTTTTACTATGATTGAAAGTGTACTTGCTTATTTATTATTTTGATTAAGCAATAGATGCAGTTAAAAAAAACCATGATCTAATAATTGAAACCATAAAAGTGGGGTTAATTAAATGTTAAAAGCTATTTTCCAAAAAAAATGGGTTATTATTACTTTTATAATAACTTTTATAACATTACTTTTCTCAATATTTAACACCTTTAGTGTCTTTGCCCTTA
>CAYLKS010000234.1:0-1694 GCA_964384205.1 uncultured bacterium
GAGAACGCCTATAACTCTTCTCATAACACTAATTTTTTGTTTTCGTTAATTAAATTTTTGTATGTTTTTATGTGGTTAACCTCTGTAATTTTACCTTTATTTCTTTCAAAATTTTATTAAAAACTTTATCCAGGTACCTAATTTCCTCTTTCGATTCTTCCAAACTAAATGAGACCCCATAATACTTACTAGAGTGTCTCTTTTTTCTGGACAAATCAAGTCTTCTGATCTCAGTCTCTGTAAAACCTATTTTTGAAAGAAATGATATGTTAGCTTCATGTGACCAACTTTTAAAACCTTCTATAGCCAGTAAAGCGTCAATTAATTCTATAACGGCCTCATATGCCATTTCAAGCGCATACCTTGGTTTTTTATGAACAATTTCTTTAGCAAAATGCATCCTATCCTCTGCAGAATCTATAAGGCTAGAAGCTAGTTTTTTATCTCTTCTTCTTTTCTTTACATAATTATTTGAAATGTAATATTCAAAGTCCAATAACACCATACAAAATAACACCATTCAATATGCTTGACTTTAATTCATCGGGTAACCTATCAAAACGCTCGACGATAATATGTATGTTCCTTGCTAGTTGTCGTTCAAATTTTGTTAAATCTGTATTCTTTCTTTTCGCTGAATTCACAAATATATCAATATCTGAATCTTCCGTGTCTTCTCCTATACTGTAACTTCCGTAAACAACAATAGTATTTGGGTTGAGTTCTTTAACTAAAAAGTCTTTTAAACTAAGAAGAGAAAAAATATTAAATATTCTTTTGATATCTTTAAATTTTTCGTTCTCAATGTTTCCAAATACTTTGTATTGTGTTCTTTCTCTTTGGAGTTTTATTAAAGCCATTCTAGCAAGTTTTTTCGCAATGTATGATGCTGTTGGAGGCGATATATTTATTTCTTCTGCTACTTCTCTTATACTAAATCCTGTGGTTGGGTACTTAAATATAAATGCGAGAAATTTTTGTGTGTTAGATTCAATTAACATATATTAAAATTATTTAACACCTGTAATATAAATTTAACATTCAGACTATCATTATCGTGCCTTATAATTACTTACCGCCTCAATATAATAATTTTTTCGCCTGTAAGATCAATAACAGTTGATGGTTTTCCCCTGATTTCTCCAGCATCTATTATTACATCTGCTTTTATCCTTTCAGGGATGCTGTTTATATTGATGATTGGTTTCATACCGGATAAATTTGCCGACGTTGTGACGAATGGTCTTTCAGACCTTTGTATAATTTCTGTCAGTGGATGGTCTGGTATTCTCACGCCTAGAGAGTCTGATTTAGATACTAAACTTAGAAAATTTTTTCTTTTCTTGACAAAAATTAACGTATAAGGACCTGGTAATTTTTTTAGATACTCTTCGTGTTTTACGATAAGATTATCATATATCCATTTTTTGCTCGGTGTTATTACAGAAAATGGGTGGTCACTTCCTTTCATTTTTCTTAATTTTTGAACGGCTTTTTCATTCGTGGCATCGCATCCTAGACCGTAAACAGTATCAGTTGGGTAAACAAAAATTTTCCCATTTCTAATTTCTTCTATTATTCGCTTCCTGAGCTTCTCACTTTTTAAAGCCTCACCTAGTTTTATAATCATTTTACAGAATTTGATTTTTCTTTAAAATTGATTTCACTTCATTGGCATACAAATGAGCAAGTCT
>CAYLKS010000235.1:0-1685 GCA_964384205.1 uncultured bacterium
AAATAAAGTTACCCTCATCTATTATTTTCACTGTATCTATTGCCTGAAAACCAAGCAAACTAGCACCATGTCTTTGAGCAGCTTCCAGACACATATTGATTTCTTGATGTTTTACAAAAGGATTTACAGCATTGTGAATTAGCACAAACGAGTTTTTGGATATTCCCTGAGCATTAAGTTTCTTCAGAACATAATAGGTAGATTCCTGCCTCGTTCTGTAAGCTTTTTCCAGTGCCATAACCTTCTTAATTCCATTTTTCGAAATAATCTGTTTAATTCTCTTAAAATACCTCTCCTGGGCGGTTATGATTATTGCATCTATATCAGGATGATCATCAAATGTTTTCATCGTATAGTATATAATTGGCTTTCCATAGATATGGAGAAATATCTTATTATCCCTGGCCTTCATTCTCTCACCGTTGCCACCTGCACAAATTATAACGATATTCATCACCGTTTAACCTTTGCCATAAAAATTGCATAATTAAACTTAAAATATAGCTATAACCAAATGATTTTTATTTAGTATTTTTAAATAAATATCAGATTTTCAAAATGCAAAAAATAGTATATCAATTTTTATTCACGAATAGATACCATTAAATACTATAAAAGCAAAATATAAAAAAGTTATATTATATATCAAGTTACTTAAATATCACTAAAATGGAAAATATATTTTTAAAAGCCTATGCAAAAATTAATTTAAACCTTCATCTACTACCTGAACAATCAGACAGAGGATACTATCCAGTTAGATTTTTAAATTATCAACTTAATATTTTTGACACAATTAAAATATCAAAAAACAATGATAAAAAAATTAATATCTCTACATTCAGTGGCAAAGTTTATAATACTGATCAACTGGTAATTCCAAAAAATGATAATCTCGCTTTTAGAGCAGCACAACTAATTAGCAATGAGTTCAATATCAAACATGGAGTAAACATAGAAATAGAAAAGAACATACCAATAAAAGCTGGCCTGGGGGGAGGTTCCTGTGACGCAGCAGCAGTTATAAATGGGATGAATAAACTATTCTCTATAGGATTATCACCATCTCAAAAGTTAAAGATAGCAGAAAAGCTGGGAATGGATGTCTGTTACTGTGTAATAGGTGGATTATGCCTTATCGGTAATATAGGTAATGAGGTAATTCCTTTACCATATTCATTACCTAAAATTGAAAATATACTTTTGATCTTACCTAAGGATATTCAAAAACCCTCAACAGCCTGGGCTTACTCAATAATAGATAAAAGTGAAATAGGAAAAAATCTAATTAAATTACAAAAGATACTCAGTGCCATATTAATAAGAAAAAAAGAATTAATATGTAAAAACATTTGGAATGATTTTGAGAAACCAATCTCAAAACAATTTTCAATTGTAAAAGATATTATAACTGAATTAAAACAAAATGGTGCATGTGCCGCAACTCTTGCTGGCTCTGGTTTAACTGTATTTGGAATCTTTAACGATAGGAAAACAATGATAAAAACCGAAAATGAATTTAATAAAAAAGGCTATAGGTGTATTCAAACTTCAACTATTTAGAAATATGGTTAAATATGACGATACTCACCTGCTTTACTAATAAGATTGCTTCGCTTACGCTCGGAATTACATCATCCCGAGTATGGTAATATTCAACCTGTCATTGCTGTAAATGACAGGTA
>CAYLKS010000236.1:0-1675 GCA_964384205.1 uncultured bacterium
AGGAAAGCTTTATTAAAGATTTAAAAAAAACATTGCCTGTACAGGACATAGTATATGCCTATGAATCCATTTGATTTATGGTTTAAGCAGAAATAACCAATCAGGGAATCGTACAAGTCCTGAATTTAAGTAAAGGTTAACATTTCGGGTTAAGCCTAAGACGAGGAGTAGGTAAATAAACTTTAAATCAAAATTTATAGTATTAGTAACAGCATTTATGTGACTATTTGTTTTTTTACCTATAATGTGATACTATTATATACTCAATTTAAAGAGTTAAACTTTGGCAGTATTTTTGGTATTAAAATCTTAATTAAGTTTTTAGCGATATATAAAGGAGTTTATCTTGAATAAAATATTAATTGGAATCTTAGAAAAATTGGATAAAGGAATTCCAGAGAAAGGGTTATTACGTCTAAATAGGATTGCTCCTCTGATCGTGATTTTGACCATTTTGATGTTGATTGTAGTTTCATGTGCAACGAAACCACCGGTGTTATATAAAAACGATAAACCGTTATCAATTGTCGAGTATCAAAAAATTGCCCAGAAGGAATATGAAGAGGGTAATTATAATAATGCTATCCTTGCATACAAGGCTATAATTGATAATTACCCTGACAATACAAAAGCAATAACCTGGGCAAATTATGAGATTGGTTACTGTTACTATATGAAAAAGGAATACGATAAGGCAGAAGCCTACTTCAGAAAAGTAATAAATGAATTTAATGAGCCAGCAGCAAAAAAACTGTCAAATGAAATGTTAGATAAAATAAGTGAACAGAAAAAAAAGAAGAAAAAATAGAATTAGGTATTTCCTATTAGCTCTTCTGTCGATAGTATTAGTTCCTATTATACTTGCACTTTTACTCAACTTTCCAGTGCTTTTCTCTGCTTATCATAGTTTAAAAGAAACAATGATCTTTGCGCTTAGTGGCTTTGTGTTTTTTACCATTTTTTATTATGTAATTGGCCAACCAGTAAGAACTTATATTATTGCCCATGAACTTACTCATGTAATTTTTGCCATTTTAACCGGAAGGTCTGTAAAGAAAATATCCTTTAAAAGAAGTAATAGCTATGTTAAAACTTCTGGAACTAATGTTTTTATATCATTAGGACCTTATGTCTTACCTCTATATTCAATAATCATAATTTTAATATACAAATTATTATACATGTTCAATGGTTCTTCTAGATTGATATCTGTTATTTGTTACTTCATCGCCGGAGCTGGATATTCTTTTCATATTCTCTCTACATTGCATTATTTAAAGTATGACCAGCCTGATATGAAAAGATACGGATATTTTTTTTCTTTAACATTCGTAATTATTTGGCTAATAATCATTTCTTCATTCTTGTTCTGGTTAATGTTTCCCGATGTAGATTTAGGGGGGTATCTATTAAATGTGTTGAGAGATACTGCAAGGATATACCAGCAAATTATTGGAATAAAAGGCCTATAAAATAATAATACTTTTTAATCTGATCTACAAATTAAGTATAATTCATATAAATTTATTTTAGACAATATTTTAATTCAGTCTATTTAACTTTTTATATAATTTCTATTGAAAAATTAACGAAAAGTGTAAAATTTTCATTAAAAATATTTAAAAAAATCTTGACACATATTTTAAGATAATCTATAGTATATTTAGATTGTGAA
>CAYLKS010000237.1:0-1674 GCA_964384205.1 uncultured bacterium
TAGAAGGATAACGAGATATCAGAAATAAAAATATTATTGTTATAAATTAATAATGATGTCAAAAATTGAAGATCATGAAAAAAATGAAATGAAAAAGCTAATTCAACAAGGCATAATTAAAAAAACATTTTATAAAGAAGAAATTGCAGATGATATATCACAACTCGGACTAAAATATATCATCCCAAGCGATGGATCTGATTATCTAAAAAATCTTGAAGAATATACAAATATTGTAGAAGAAAGAATGGAAACACTTCTAGCTGGTAGCTTGGCTATAGATTTATATAAAACATTTTTTGATCCAAAAAAATATTGTAATTCAGTAGGGATGAGTGAAGTTCTAGAAGAAATAGAAAGAAAATCTACGTCTAAAGAAAAGAATATACTAGAAAAAGTTATGGAATATCTAAACGAAAATAAAATAATAGTACCTGTATCAGACTATTATATTTTCAAAAATATTGAATGGATTCGTGCAGTTTCGAAAGAAATTATAGAGATGGATTTGAACGATATTTCAAAATTATTAAGTAGTATAATTTTAAATGAAGCATTATCTTTGTATAAAAAAGTTCATAAAATTCATGATCCTGATAAACCTAAAGAAATACCATTAATTCCATATCCATTGTTTTAATAAGCTTAAATAAACTGATGTTAAAAATAAAAATATTACTTTTTATTATTTCTATTATGGAATTTACTATACAAAAAGAAAAAACAATACATCCACTTGAAAAATTAAGAAGAAACGATCCTCCATTTTTTAGAGATTTTGTCAAACTATTATATAATAAAATTAATGATAATGATTACTTTACATTTGATGAAGCTTATGAAATAGCTAAAAAAGTTATTAGAGATATTGAACATAAAGAAAACGGTAAAATAAAAGTTATACATTATGATATTGATAGAGATTATGTTGAATGGACTTTGGATTGTTTTTTAAATCGTGAAATATTAGAAAGACATGAATATAACTATAATAAATATAGATTTGCATGAATATTGCTAATAATTAAAGATTTTTTTCTATTTTGTAGAAAATATTATCAAGTATAAGTGTGAATCCATTTTACAATTTCCTTTTCAAATTTTTTTGTTACTTCACTATTAGGATCAACTTCCTTATTGGTTTTTTTATTAATTAAAAACATATAACAAAATGGTGTAATACATCTAGAAGGATTAAGAGGGTCGTTTTCAGGAATAGGTTCATATATTAGTTCATATTTTTTTATATCTATCCCAATGAATTCTAGTATTATTGGATGTTTCTCTAAATATCTGGCCTTATGAGTACACTCAATCATATCTAATAGAATAGATATCAAAAATTTAAATGTATCTAATAAGATTGTATATTTATTTTTTCTATTTTGTAGAAAATATTAAAGATTAAATTATTATTGCCTTAATTCATATTATGGTTGAATTTAAAGAATTGACCAAAAAATTATATAATATCAAAGATTATATTAGTAAAAACAGATTTTCAATAACTTCACTAACATTATGGTCTTCTAGTGCTTTAGCTGGATATTATTATGACAACACAAGTTTGATGGGATTGAGTTTTATATATTTTTTAATGATACCAATATCTAAGAATGTTGATAAAGTATATATGAATAAATACAGAATCTAAATTTTTTCTATTTGATAAGT
>CAYLKS010000238.1:0-1668 GCA_964384205.1 uncultured bacterium
GCCTTCCTGAAACTTTTATCAATAAATAATTGTTAATTGCCAATATAATAATAACTCCAATAAACATTATAAAGACCGCACTAATTGAATACCTCTCCTGTATGTAACCAACCGGATATATCACCAAGGATCCTACTCCAAAGGTTAATACAAACTTAAATCCATAACTGGTGCTTCTCCACTTATCAGGGGTAAAGCTTGCAACAAGAGAGTTCTCAATGGGCTGCATGCCCACAGTAAATAAAATGAAAAATATTGATGAAATAAATAGCAGTATATTTTCAAAAAAATACATCATAATTAAAAATGGAAGTGCCAAAATCAGAAAGTAAAAATAAAAGATGTCCAGCCTATATTTATTTGCAATCTTACCACCACCCAGTTGCCCGATAATGCTTATACCGTAAACAAGTGAAGTTAAAGTTGTTGCTGATAATGTTTTTGCTCCTTGAAAGTTTTTAATATTGAGTTTTTTAATAAGATCAAATAGAAAATAAACCTTCTTTTCAAAATAAGTAGGCATTATAATAGTTTGTCCTCTGTACACAAAACCTGCGAGGCACATAGATATCAAAAGTATAATAAAGGGAACTAAAGAACTTTCCCCGTTCTCTTTTGAAATATTTTGCTGATCTCTCTTTTTATTTGATACAACCTTCAAATCCAGTATTAATAACATTAGAAACATTAAAAGAGGAATAAGAGAGATAAACCTGTATACATTTCTCCATCCATACCAATAATTAATAACACCCGCTATAAAGGGAGATAATGCAAGGCCAAGGCTTCCAAATATGCCATTTAATCCAAGAGCCATTCCCCTATTTTTTATGTTTGTAGATATAAGTCCCAATCCAAGTGGATGATACATGCTTAAAAATATCCCCAGAATAGCAAGGGATATTCTTAATTCCATAGGTGCCCTTGTAAAAGATGAAATGAAGGTAAATAGAAATACTCCACCGAAATATAAACAATAGGAAATTTTCGGTTTTAAATGATCAATTACGAATCCTGTTGGCAAAGCACCCAATCCATACAAAAGATACATTGGGAAGCTAATCTTTATTGTTTCAGCAAAATTAAGGGAAAAATCTTTAGAAATAGGAGTCACTACGGAAGGAAATATTAGAATAATAGAATGAACAAGGAAATGGCCAACATTTGAAAAAAGAAGGATTCTTCTCTCATTCTTGTTCTGAGCTATCACTTTAGATCCTAAGCTATGATATTATTTGCTATTTAAGCACAGTTCAAGACAATAGTAAAGCGGTAAAATAGTTTTTTTATTTCCTCCAATGTATTTTTACGTTAATCCCAAAATGATTTTAACAATGCTATTATACCACCTTAAAACCTAATATATATCACAAAATGGTTGTGTTTTCTATACTATAATCTAAAATTTTAAGAATGACTAATTTTTTTAAAAAATAACAGAATAAAGTTTTAAAAGAATTAACGATATTATTAGTGAGGCAGTTGGTGTACTAATCCAGCCAATTCCAATATTTCCAAGAACTTTTAAATTAATAGATTTTGAAGATTTAACAAGTCCAACGCCCATAACTGCACCCACAATTGCCTGAGATGTTGATACAGGAACCCCAAGGAAGGTAAAAATATGAACAGTTATATCCTGTCCAAGTACAGCAATTAGAGCTGCAA
>CAYLKS010000239.1:0-1655 GCA_964384205.1 uncultured bacterium
AACTATCGAAAAGGCTGATGAAGGAATTTACAGAAGATTCGATCCAAAAATTTATCTAGTAGAATAAAATGGCAAAATGTATTAAAAACAAAAAGATATTGAAACCTCTATTGGTTTTTATTTTTTCTTTATTTTTAATGTTGTTTTTTTTATGTGGGACTTGGTTTTCATGATGACATAGCATATGCAAAGTTAGCGTATTTGGTAAGCGAAGGAAAATTACACATCCCAAAATCACCTAGTGTTTTTATTTTCATTTTCAGACCAGGCGTGTATTATCCAATGGCCTTTTTCTATAAACTCTTTGGGGTAAGCGAATACACAGCATCTTTACCTTTATCCTTTTTTCTATGGGAATAATAATAGTAACATACTTTCTGGGTAAAACACTTTTTAATGAGCGTGTGGGTTTGATCTCAGCGATTCTTTTATCAGTTTTTCCACTGTTTCTCTTCTACACCACTCAATATGGCCCCGATATCCCTCTAACATTTTTTGTTAGTTCAAGTATACTATTTTTTATTAAGGGTGAACAAAATCCCAAGATAAGGAAGAGATTCTATTTTCTATCAGGTTTGTTCATGGGTTTTGCATACATAACAAAAATTACATTTGCAGTTTTTTTCCCATTATACCTTATCTACATTATCAAAAAGATTTTGGAAGATAAAAAATTCCATAGGGATTATTTATTTTTGTTGATAGGCCTTCTAATGGTATTTATTCTAGAAAATGTTTACTATCATACTATAACCGATCAGTGGCTGCTTAATCTAAGATCAAATTTTGTGACTTATAATATACCTCTCAACCCCAATCCAGATACTTATTTTTATTTTAAAGCCTTATTTAACATGATTACCATTGATGATTTTTATTTTTTTGGTTTTTTCTCCTACATCGCCTTACCTTCAATTCTTTATCTGATAAAAAAACGTGAGAAAAATTCCTTTTATGTCATAGTTTGGTTGATTTTGATTTATATAATGATGGAGTTTATTATACCACTTTTAACAAGCATTCAGGCTATAGAAAAAGATGTGCGTTTTTTAATAATATTGCTACCCCCATTTGTTATAATTATTAGTAAATTCCTAGATGACATAGCTAAGCATTCAAAAATATTATCTTTGATTATTTTTTCTCTTCTAATTTTAACTTCTATTTATTATTCTTGGGATTCTACAAGTTATGTAAGAACAGCAAGGGGGGATATAAGAGAAGCTTATAATTTCCTCAAAGATTTGCCTCCAAGGAAGATTTACACTAATATAGGGTATGGGGATAGATTGAAGTTCTTCTTTGGATTTGAAGAATCCGCTATAAATGCATATAACTGCGCTGTCATTGATTGTAGTTCAGATTATTACAATTCAGGAAAATATATAAAAGATGCTTACGTTATATTGTATCCAGACGCAGACCCATTATTCAGGAAAGGGGATTATCCCCAATTCGTATTTGATCCACCTAATAATTGGAGACTTCTAAAAATTATAGATTTAGAGCCGCCCATAAAACACAATTATCTTCACATAAAGGAGTATAATCCTGAGATTTACTATGCCCCTCCAAACTAAAGATGTCCAAAATCAAACTACTACTCCTAAATCCACCCGCTGAGCAGAAGTATGTGAAGGAAAGTCGCTGTCAGC
>CAYLKS010000240.1:0-1652 GCA_964384205.1 uncultured bacterium
TTATATCGAACCGACATAATAGGGTATTAATTTAAATTTAATAAACCTTTAAATCAAACCAGAGCCTTTTAGGTATTTGGATAAATAAAAAATTTTTAATTCTTTTCTTTTAGTGCTTTCTTTATGACATTCAAAACTTCTTCAAATTTAGGAGATTCTCTTACCAATTGTTTTAACTCAATTTCCCAGATTTTCTCTTTTTCAAGAAGTTTTTTCAAGAATTTTGTTTTATTCCATTCTTCGTTATAATATTTTAGTTTTTCTTTAATTAAGTTCAAATCAAATTCAACACCTTTTCTTAGAAGAAACCACAAATCATAAACATCCCTCGCTTTGTCTCTTGTTAGAATTGCTCTTATCTTTTCTGCTAAAATTTCTTTTTCATTCATTATTAAAAGGGATATTTTTGGTATCTCTGAATAAATGGAAATATACTCCGCAATTAATGGTTCTAAATTTATTGAAGATTTTGTATGGATATCTATTCTTATCTGGGATAATGTTTGATTCGTCCCTTTATACAAAGGTCCTTTGGTTCTTATAATAACAGAATAACTGTTAAAAAATTTTTTCTTGCTTAATATTTTTGCATCTATTCCAAAAAGTTCTAAATCAGAAATTATTTTTTTAATCAAATTATTTATATCCAGTTTTTTTCTAAGTGTAAAATCTATATCTTCGCTAAATCTGTCTAATTTGTAAAATTTATACAAACAAGTTCCTCCCTTAAATACAAGTTCATCTCCAGTCCTTCTTGATATTGACAATAAGCACAAATCAATTAAATAATCTTTTTCGGTATAACCCAATCTTAATCCTTTTATTCTTGCTATTTTTCTCAATTCTTCTTCGCTTATCATATTGACCTATTCACAATAATTTTCCACTCATTATTTTTTTCTCCTTTTTCTTCAAACATTGGATCCAGTAAAATATAGTTATAATCTATATATTTTTTTAGTACTTTGCATTTATAACCGTTTCTCTCAAGTAAGAACCCCAATCTCTTTATTAATGCTTTATTTTTTGTTTTTATAGCATATTTTATAAGTTTATTGTTATCTATTATCCTGCTCTTTATAGCTTTTATAATCTCATCCAGAGGAACATTTTTTATTAGTAAACTATCTATTATTGCCTTTTCCTTATCAGCAATAAAAATATAAAATTCTCCATATCTTTCTTTTCTATAACCAAAAAAAGACTTCATTTTTATAAATTTTATTTTATTTCCCAGAAAATTTATCTCATCTCTTGCTTTCTTTGTAGCTATTGTTATTTCATTTGGCAATTGCTCAGTAAAATTATAAAATCTTAAAGCAGTCCAAAAACTTATGTAAGATGGTAGTTGAATATAAGAAGCAAATATTAAGGGGTCTTCGTGTAAAGTATACTTTCCTTTTTCTATTTTATAAATTATATTTTCTTTTCTTAATCTATAAAGTAATGTCCTTGCATATTCTCTTCTTTTTTTTGTAATTCTTATAAAGTCATTAAAGGTGAATAATGGATAAATTTTCAATTTATCTATTAACTGAATTTTATTCATAAATTAATATTTTGTTTATTTATAATAATCAAATTTGATTATTTTAGTAGATTGGAATATGAATTTCTCAAAGTTACCTGCATTTAAATTTTCTTTTTATAAA
>CAYLKS010000241.1:0-1642 GCA_964384205.1 uncultured bacterium
GAATTAACTCTTTGTTTAGTTTTATTGATAAATACTTTGCAAACTCTGTTTTCCCTGTACCAGGGGGTCCATAAAATAGCAGGTTAATCCCAGCTATTTTTGAGTTGCGATGACTGTGTTTATAATGAATAAATTGTTTTAAATCTTTTATTAATGCTCTTAAATCTAGATTGGCATTGATTATTGATAAATCATATTCTATATTCTGGTTTATCTCGTTTTGTTTAGGATTTTCCCCGAGTATTAGTTTCGTTTGGCTTGCTAATAAGTTTTCAAGGTATTGTATAAGTTTTTTATGTGTGAGGGTCTTATAATTTTTAATTGAGTTTATTACATTTAAAGAAAAGGAAATTGAACCCATATTTATTGGGTATTTTTCTGAAAATATTTCTATTTCCTTTTTTGACATTATATTTTTGACATTAATATTTTTAAGCACTATTTTCCAGGCTTTTTCCCGCTCTTTTTTGGTAAATGTCTTAAATTCCAGACTATAAACAAATCTTCTTGCCGTAGATTTATCGATATAGTTAATGTTATTTACTATCCATATATTTTGTTTATTCGAGCTATCAAGAAAATCATTTATCCATGCTTTATTATGGTTTGCTGAATTTGAACCAAAATATCCAGGAAAATCATCAAATCCTGAAGAAAGAAGTTGGTCTGCTTCGTCAATAACAATTACATCATTCTTACCTGCTAGGCCCATAGCCGCTTCAAAAGCCAACATTTTATCGTTTAATTTTACTTTATCATTGTGAATTGGAAAAATAGCCCTTTTCCCGCAGTAGCTTATTATAGATTTTGAAAGTTCAGTCTTCCCTGTACCAGGTGCTCCATAAAAAAGGATATTACATTTAGCATTGCTTTTAATTATTGAAGTTATTATTTCAAGATCTAACTTGCTTATATTAAAATCATGAACATCAAATAATGATTTATTATAGATTCTATATAAATTATCTTCTAATCCTTTATTGTTAATTCCTAATAAAAAGTATTTTAAGTTTTCATTTAACGAAAAATTAATATTTCGTTTACTAGAGCTTTCTATTATACCAGATTTAATAAGTCTTGATTCTCTCGATAAAATTAATTTAATTTCACTCATACTTATTTCTGTTGCAAGCATCAATAATCTTATAAATTCATTTAAATTTGAAAACCTTATAGCATCCTCAAAAACCTCATTTTCTTCCATTAAAAATATAAATACTGTGACTAAAATTTCTTTATAGGATAGTTTAAAAATCTTTTTAAGTTTATTCAGTTCTGGGGTTAATATTTTTTTATTAAATATTTCTTCAATCCCGTTTGAAAGATATTCCATCAATATTTCTTTTAATTGATTAAAGTTAATCTTTAATTTTGAGTTTTCGATTTCATTAAGCAACATGTTTATTTCATAATCATCTTCAAGACGTTTATATCTCAAGTTTTCTGGGGAAGGATGATGATGCTTTATATAATTTAGAAGGCTATTTTTTTCTTTAAGGTTTAGGTGCTTAATAGCCATTGTTATTATATCGTCATCGGGGGTATAAATATGTTTTACCATGTTAAATATAAAATAACGGGATAGCTCATAAATTGGGATACTTTCATAATAAATACTATCTTTATCTTTCTTTATTATTCT
>CAYLKS010000242.1:0-1632 GCA_964384205.1 uncultured bacterium
TTGATGTTCCCTTTGATGCTGTAGGAGTCGGGTCATATTTCTTCAGGAGAAGAATCGATTTTACTGCAGATGTAGTTATGGTGAATGGAAAACCTGTTTCAAAGGTTGGAAGATTTTATAACCCGAACCCTAAGCTCTCAGAAGTTAACTTTAATTAATTAGGCAAACACACTTTCAATTGTAATAAAAGATCAGGGTTGTCTATGTTCTATTCATATTTAAAAATTAGATTTAAATATCTATAAATATTATTTGAATATTATTGTATTCCAGTTAACAGTAAATTTTGGGAAAAAAAGGTAATTTTAATGAATATAACAATGAGTCAATAAATCAATGCAATAAAAAATGAATATAACATCAATATTTACTATTCTTCTAATAGCCTTATCACTATCAATTGATGCTTTTGTTGTTTCTATTGCAGCGGGAGTAACTATAAAGAAACTGAAAGTATGGAATGCTTTAAAAATAGCATTTATATTTGGTTTTTTTCAAGCCTTTATGCCGGTAATCGGTTGGTTTTTTGGGGGAATGATAAGGGGAATATTGGAGAAAATAGAATATTTTGTTGTGGCAGGGATATTCTTCTTAATAGGAATGAAGATGATCCTGGAAACATTTCTCATTGAAGAGGAGAAGGAGAGGGATTATACCAGCTTTAGTATTTTGCTTATTCTTGCTATTGCAACAAGCATTGATGCCTTTGCCACAGGGCTTGGATTCTCAATACTGCATGATGCAATAGTACTACCGGTTATTATTATTGGTTCCGTTACATTTATCACATCACTTACAGGTGTTTACATAGGCAACAATTCTCAAAAATATTTTGGTAACTATTTTAGTATAGTCGGCGGTATCATACTTATTGGAATTGGGACAAGGTTTTTGATAAAGGCTCTAAAGGTTTTGTAGCTTGCTATTTAGATATTTCCAGAACTAAATCAATTGGAGAGTTTGAAAATGAATAAAGAATTATTCCGAATTAAAAAGGATAGTATGGGGACTGTGAAAGTTATAAAAAGGCATATTGGGATGTTCAAAACAGGTGGGCATTAGAAAGCTTTCCTATAAGCGGTATAAGATTCCCTCCGCCTTTCATTAAAGCTCCTGGTAATGTAAAAATGTATGCAGCTGAAGTAAATATAGAGTTGGGTAAACTGGATGGGCGATTGGGAAATGCTATTGTAAAGGTTTCCAGCTAACGTGTCAAAAGTTTTTGTTGAAAAATACATTTCATGTATACCTGCCAATCAATAAAGATAGAATTGAAGAATTAATTGATAAAGGCCTTGCCCTTGTTAATTGTTAGTGTTCCATTATAGTAGTTGATTATAATAAGGCTTCTGATATTGCTAGAGAAATTTTTGGGACTAATAAAACAATTAAGCAAGTAATAATGGAAAAAGAGATATTGTCTGAAAATGAAGTGGATAAAATATTAAACCCCGAAAATATGATATAATATTGAATAAATTGCTTATTGAAAAAATAATTATATATTGTATAATATTTGAGAGGGGGTGAAATAAATGTATCTCTATTTAGTACAGCATGGTGAATCGAAATCGAAAGAAGAGGACCCGGAAAGACCATTAACTGAAAATGGAGTTCAGTATACAGAAAAAG
>CAYLKS010000243.1:0-1630 GCA_964384205.1 uncultured bacterium
TTGGATCTACAACTATTAGCTTTGCCCCCTTATCCTTAACAGCATTTATAATTCTGGTACCAATTAAGGGATGCTGAGCTGTAGTGTCAGAACCTGTTATTAAAAACAGTTCTGCATCTTCAAACTCATTTATTGAGTTTGTCATTGCCCCTGAACCAAAAGTAGAAACAAGGCCCGTAATAGTAGAAGCATGACACAACCTTGCACAATGATCGATATTATTTGTTTTAAAAACAGCCCTCGCAAGCTTCATCAAAAGATAATTCTCTTCATTTGTAGCCTTTGCAGAACTAAAAAATGCAATGCTATCTGAACCAGAGTTATTTTTTATATCTTTAAGCCTTGATACTATAAGAGTCAAAGCCTCATCCCATGATGCTTCAACGAAATTTCCGTTTTTCTTAATAAGAGGAACTGTTAGACGTTCCTTACTATTCACAAATTGATAGGAGTTCCAGCCTTTAACACAAAGAGAACCCTTAGCCACAGGATGATTTTTGCTAGGGAATACACCAGTTAACATCTTGTTATTTGAAGAAAGATACAAACCACACCCACATCCACAGTACGGACATGTAGTTAAAGTTTTTGCCATTGGTTATACCTTTTGTTAACTCTAATTTAAATTATAATTTTATACGAATACCAAAATAAATTAATTTAATATTACTTATTCCGTAATTTTAAACAGTATAACTTATATAACATTTTATTATCTTCAGATTTTAACTTTAAATATTTATTTTGTCAAGAAATCTTTGATATGTGTTATTTAAAATTCAAAAGCGGACTGTTTTCTTTAAATTTAAAGTTTAAAAGTGAACTCTAAAATAAAATCATTTTTTACATTTAAATTTTAAACTGATTTTCAAATTTTCGAGTAACTCGAACAAATATCTTTTGTCATTACACATATTATAGTAGAATGCCATTTTGAGAAAGGCAAAGCCAATAAAAATTCTTTATACTCTTTTATAATAAGGAGCAATATCTAACATGGTCAGTGCACTTACACTTAAATTAGCACTATATAATATTCGTGTAAATGGCGTTTGTGCAAAGTCAATTGATACAACAATATAATGTTAATTTTTTTTTCTAGATTTTATTGTTAATTAATTGACAAAGTGTCTAAAATGTTTTATAAATTTAAGTATATGAAAAAATTATTATATACCATAAAATCAAAATTAGTGTTGACATTTGTTTTAGTCGCAATCATAGTCTCACTTGCCTTTGGTATTACCTTTATTATAATAGAAAAAGATAATTTTAGCCACATATCCAGTTTTCAAGGGGACTCAAATACCCACATTTCTAAAAATACTAATTTAAATAGTATAAATCGATTTTTTATACCAATTATCATAGTTTCATTAGCCTCAATAATAGTCACCGTTATAATGGGCATAGTAATTTCTAATAAAATTTCAAAACCTATTAAGCAGTTAATTTCAGCTGGAAAAGAGGTTTTAAGGGGCAATATTAATCCAGAGATTGATATTGTAGAGAATAACGAGATCGGGGAACTTCAGAAAACTTATGTTGAACTAATCTCTACTCTAAAAAATTGGGATATAAAGCAACAAGAAGAGAGTGAGTATAAATTGCTTCAATCGGAAAAACAGGC
>CAYLKS010000244.1:0-1628 GCA_964384205.1 uncultured bacterium
TTTATGCAAAGGAGATCCAATTACAAAAGCTCCTTATAGATTTCCTGTAATTACTTGTTTATCTGGTGATACGGACATTTTTATTTATGATATTACAGAGAAAAATTTAAAAAAAGACAAATTAGATAACATTTTTGGAGAATTACCTTTGGGTTGGAGCTCTTTACCAAGCAAATATCAGGTTTTTAATCAAGAAGGAAAATTGGTTAACCTTCTTAAGGTATATAAAGGAAAAGCAGAGAAAAAAGTTTTAAAAATTTTATTCAGAAATGGTTATTCACTAAAAGTAACAAAGGAGCATAAATTTGTAACAGAAGAAGGATTAAAATATGCTTATGAACTAAAAAGGGGAGATAAAGTTTTATTTCTTGATAAAAAGTTTAACTTTGAAGGGAATTTAAAAGAATTATTTGTTCCTGACTATTTAGATGAACCTTTTATTGAAGGTATTTTTGTTTCAAGTAAAAATAAAATTTATGAAAAATGTGGTGTTTCTGCTAATTGTTTTTGGCAATGGCAGATAAAAAGAAGATTTCCTTACTATGTTGTGAAACTTGCGGGGTATACAAAAGAAGACTTAAGAGGATATAGAGTAAAAGAAAAATTAGATAAAAAATCTATTCCAACTTTTATCAAAATAGATGAAGATTTTGGTAAGTTGTTAGGATTTTATTTGGCAGAAGGACATATAACAAAAGAAAGTGAAGTAGGTTTTTCTTTTAATATTGATGAACAAAAATATATTGAATTCATAAAAAATTATTTAGAGAATACTTTAGGGCTTCGCTGTATTATTAGATTTTTTGAAAATACAAAAGGTTGTCAGGTTATTACATATTCAAAAACTTTGGCCAAGCTTTTATTCAAGTTATGTGGCAAAGGAGCAAAAGAAAAAAGATTATCTTCAATTGTTTTTAATTTTCCTCAAAATGTTCTTAAATCTCTAATAAAAGCTTGGATTGATGGAGATGGTACAATTTATTATGCAGAAAAAGGGAATCCTCAAATAAAAGGGTTTACTTGTAATAAAGGTTTAGCTTATGATTTGCAAGCTATAGCAAAATTGATTGGAATAAATAGTACAGTAAGAAAATATAAAAATGATAGAAGTTTTACTAAAAAGGAAAATGCATTTTTGTACTGTTTTATAGTAGATAGGAAAGATAATAGCAAATTACAAGTGAAAAATACTAAAAAATTAAAGCCTGAAATTTTTAAAGGTGAAGGGTATATAGAAATTGAAAACATTGAAGAAGTAAATTACTCTGGGTTTGTATATGATTTGTGGGTGGATACAAAAGAACATTTATATGCTCTTCCAAGTGGAATTATTTCACATAATTGTAATTTTATCAAAGATAAAAAAACTGGAAAAATATTGGACAGAGAATTTTTAGATTTAGTAGCTAAAAATAATACAAGAGGACAAATGAATATTTATGTTTCTGATGATGCAAGAAAATATAGTCTATGTTGTAGATACCAACCTAACATTTCATCTTTTAAGTTTGATAGTTTTGGTAATGGTGGAATCAATGTTGGTTCAGCAAAAGTCCTTACTATAAATCTCAACAGAATAGCTTTAGAAGTATTAGAACCAATTGAAGAAAAAGATTTTGTTGTTGAAT
>CAYLKS010000245.1:0-1627 GCA_964384205.1 uncultured bacterium
TCGTTTAGTTGGCTCCCATGTGGCCCATTTTTTACCATGTAAAAAGTGATACCACGCTATTATACTTGCTATATTAGTCATGCACACAAAATGACAAATTTTTGAAAATTTGCCAAAGATATTGACAGAGTTACAAATTCCACCAAATAAAGCTGAAAAATAAAAAAATATCTGACAAAAAAGGAAGAATTTATAAAATGAATTATTCACAATAAGAAAACAATTTGCAAGAAATAGCAAAACAAAAAACACGGGTAACAACCATCGGAATACCTTATGGCTCCACAATATAAAGGAAAATATTCTGTATCGAAATATATTGAGTAAGTTGCTTTTATAGATAAGGGTTGATATTCCATTAGTGAATGTCCTGACTTTTCGTTTAAATTCTCTTTTAGAATCATCTATTGCTTTCACATAACAGATGGCTTCTGGATCGTCCATTGAAATAAATCCACGTTCCATCGCAATAAGAGGCAGGGCAAAGTCACGGGTAACATAACCTGGGAGCTCTGTACAAAGTTGTCTTCTAGCAGCATAGCAACTTCCGCTCAATCCAACCAATGAACATAATTTGCTCTCAAATGATCGGATAGCCATTTCATATTTCACATAGAGCCCTTCTCCTTTATTAGTGTCCGATTCTATACTTTTATCGTAGGTACTCACACAACCTACTTCTTCATTAAATTGAAAGTGCCTGGCTAGGTTTCTTATGCAATTTTTTTCTAGCATTACAGATGCATCTGTAAATACAACCAATTCGCTACTAATTTGCTTCAATGCTAAATTCTCACAAATAGTTTTGCCCTGCCTCTTAGGGGAGATGATAAGATTGACATTATCATATCCACAATTAGAGACTATTTTATTAGTCTGGTCTGTAGAGGCATCCGAAACCACAAAAATAGTGAGCTTATTCTGTGGATAATTTGAGCTAAGAATGTTCTCAATTTTATTATAAATATTTTTTTCCTCATTATATGCAGCAATCAATATAGAAACCTCTGGACATTCAACTTCTTCTTTATAGATCAATGGCCTGGATCGGATTATAATAGAAAATATAAATAAAGTCAGATAATACCCTAAGTAGGTATAAAAGATCATAAAGAGTGAAAATGTAAAAATAAGCTTGTAGAAAAACATTCCAATATTGGTATCATCAAAACTTTATTATGCTGTCAATATCCTAACAATCTTAGACAAATCATTCTTGTTTACAAAGGGATGAGTTGGAAGTGTCAAAATTCTTCTGCAAACCCACTCGGCTCCTGGAAAGCTATCATTACTATTAACAATGAGGTGTTTAAATCCTGGTATTTTATTCAATGGACAAGGAAAATTTTTACTTACTCCTAAACGCAGAGATGAAAAAATAGTGAAAAATTGCTCGCGCAGTTTGCTACTTTTAAAAAAAATAGGAAATCGAGTAAAGCAAGGAGAGCTATCAGATATAATCTTAGGAAGTTTAACATTACTTTGTCTTTTTAGAGATTGAATCAAATAATACGCATTTTTAATCCTCTTTCTGTTATAATGAGTTAAGTTTTCTAAACCTATTCTCCCAATACCTGCCTGTAAATTAGAAAAACTTAAAAATTTAAAATCAGGATCGTATTCATTG
>CAYLKS010000246.1:0-1624 GCA_964384205.1 uncultured bacterium
TATATATACCCTCATTCAAGTTTATACTTTAATATAAAAAAATCCTTTTTAATATCATATACATAAAGATTTGAATCATCACCCACATAATACGCTAAATCATCACTTTTTACAGGTGGCAAAATTGGATAGTTATTCACCACGAAATATTTATCCCTTAAAAGTTTTTCTCTCTCCTTTTCATCTATAAAATGCTTACCTTCAACCATCATGTCAAAGAGCATGTCCTCATAAAGTTTGTATGTTCTTTCCCTATAAGCAAAAACCATGCTACCATTATTCGGATCATAGGCTATCAACTCCGGTATAAATACGTAAAACTTATCAATACCTCCAAAATAGTTATAATCAAAATCTATGCCTTTAAAATATTTAACCCATTCAATAACACCATTTTGCTTATTTAAGGATAGTATTTCGCCACCAGATAAAAATAGCACAATACTATTCTTAAAAACAAGGAAATCTCTTGATACCTCAGACCCGACATAGTTTACCCATACAAGTTTTCCTTCTTTGACATCCAAAGAATAAAAATTATTATCCCAGGTACCAAAAAATAATTTCCCTTTATTAACCACAGGTTTAACACTTATAAATCCGGTATTTGCAAATTGCCATACCTTTTTGCCCGTATAAATATTATAAGCTTCAATAAGACCTTCTTTAAATGCAATAATCATTAAATTGTTATAAAAGTTAATTCCTCCTGCAATTTCCCGCTCTGTATCATATTGCATAATAAGCTTCCCATCTGCCTCGGAAAAAGCAAGTATATTACCTTTTTGAGTGGCAATTACAATCTTATTTTTTACAATAAATGGCTGACCAATAATTTCATCATTAACATCTCTAATCCACATTAATTTCCCATCGGCAAGGTTTACCGAATACAATCTATTATAAATATCAAAAAAGAATAAGCGTTTACCATTTAAAACAAATGGATTTTCCAGATCGCCACCGATAAAAAACCTCCATAATGGTCTTTTTCTGTTTAAAGAGAATGTATAAATAAATCCATTGTAAACAAAAGGTAATACAATTTTATCCTCAGCACTATATTCGTTGATTATTTCACTACTATAGGTCGGAAGCCCAAATCTTTCTTTAACCGAATTACCTTCCATCGTATTTGTTATCGTATTTGTGATGTTTTGCGAATACAATGGATCTACCGATAATAATACAAGTATAATAATGGTAACAAATAGGCTTTTTGCATTTTTTCTCATTACATTTTTTAAATTCTTAGATTAGAGTTGCTTAAACAAATTTAATATTTAAAACAGATCAAGGCATCCCTTCTTTTTTTTAGATTTCTTTTCGAGTCTTTCTCTATCCCCTTTATAGATATATTTATCCTCTATGGAGTCAAATATTTCATCAATATTTGCCTTAATGTTCCTGATCTTAGTAGATGGTTTTTCAATTGATCTAAATATATTATCTGCCATATCCTTTAGCCCTATTGAGGATAGGGCTAAAAATCTTATATTTACAATGGCGTGAAATGCCCTTTTGCTCTCAATTCCAGCTTTCTTTGAATACTGGCTGGCTTCATCATTTTTATTTTCAGCAAGGCTTGTATCTCTCAATTTAAGATATTCCATCTTCTTTTTTA
>CAYLKS010000247.1:0-1622 GCA_964384205.1 uncultured bacterium
AAATATTTTATTATTAGCATCAATTGAAAAAGAATTAAATGAAAAAGGATTTCATACTAAATTAAAACCACATATAAGTGCACAACAAATGGTAGAATATTTAAGAAAAAAAGAAATTCAAAGGTCATTATTTTAATTTATAATCACCAATACTTGAAGGAGTTAATATTTCCCATTCAGTAATATTTAATCCCCAATAATCATCAGGTTTATTAACTAATCTAACATTTGGAGCATAAGGATTAAGACCATACAATTTAGCTACTTGATAACTAGGGATATAATGTAATTGGTTATCATTTTTACTATAAACATATCCACCAAATACTAAATATTTTTTCATTTTTTAAAACCCTAAATTAATTTTTTTTCTTTTAACCAAATAAAAGTTTTAATTAATAAATGAATTAAATTTGGAGCATAACATAAAAATATTGTACCATAAGTTAATACATAATTTTCATAAATAATATTATCAAATGGGTCTTTAAGAATATCTTTTCTAATTCTTAAAATATGTTTAGTTCCATTAACTTTTACTGAATCAGGCAAAAATTTGAATATTTCACAACAATTAGGTACTTTACAAATTATTTTCCAACCATTTTCAATTCTTACTTTTTCTCCTTTATAGAATCCATCTAATCCAAACCAATAAACCAATACAATATCTCCTTTAGGTGATTGTGACCAAAACCATCCATTACCAGTTTGTGGATAACCTAATTCTTTTAATTTATAACATAATTTTAAATTTGGTATTTCTTTTTCAAGCATTATTTAATCCTCTTTTAGCTGTCCATTCATCATAAGCTTCTTTGAAATAATCTCGTATTTCCCTATATTTTCCTTGAGTTCATAACATAAATTCTCTTCCAATGCTTTCTTTTCAAAATGGAGATATATTTCTTCTACTATATTTGGAGTTAATCTCATTAAAATAAAATCTTTAAAATATGCACCATTTTTATCTTTATTTAATATTATTTTAAAATATTTTTTCATAATATTACCCCCTAATTCTATTTTTTCTTCTAGATATTCTTGCTAGTTTATTTCTTTTTCTTCTTTTTTCTAAGACTTTTTTGTAATGACCTTTTTTTCTTGTAGATGGCTTATAACTTCTTCCAGTTGATGGAATAGCCATTAAATTTAGTTTATGCAAGTTATCACTAACATTAAAAAATCTAGTTAATACTTCAAGAAAAACTTTATATCGCATTTAAAAAATTATCCTCCTTTCAATATTATTTTTATGCACTTTTATATAATTCAATTTCAGTTAATAATAACCAATATTCTTTATCTTTTTGTTCTTTACTAATAATTTTTACTTTTACCATATCAGGTTCAACTTGAATTACTTTACCTACTTTATAATCCAATCCTAAAATAGCAGTAGTAGGAGTAGATTTAATAAAAACTTTATCTCCTACTTTGTAATTATAGCCCATAATTTACTCCATGTCAATAATTTTAATAATTTTTTTAAAAATACACTTCTATTGTGAATGAAATTTTTGGATATATATTTTAACTTATTCAGTACAATAAATCAAGATTATTGAATATCACATTCAAAACGAACAGCAAATTGAGTTTGAGCACCAGTTGCTTTTGGG
>CAYLKS010000248.1:0-1619 GCA_964384205.1 uncultured bacterium
TCACTATAAAAAGTTATAATTCTAAATAAAATAATAAAATATATGACAACCTAAAAATATCCTAAAAAAATTAAAAAAATATTGACTTTTGTAATATTTTTGCTATATTCTGAAATATGAATAATAATTATGGAAATCAGTATAAAAAGAGAATTTTTTCTTCAAAATTATCTAAATTGAGACAACAATTATCTTATCTTTTAAAACAACAATATAAACATCTGAAAGTTATTTTTAACAATGATGCATTAGTTAAAGGTGGAATATATATTATTAATCGCAAATGTGGCAAATCGTCATGCAAATGTGCGTATACAGATTATAGACATCCAAGTTATTACTTATACAGAAGTGAGCAAGGAGTTAATCAGACTATTTATATAAAGCGAAAAGATGTAGGTATTTTAAAAGAACTGACAAATAATTATAAAAAATTTCGTAAAGCCAGAGCAGAATTGATGAAGATAGAGAAAAAGATGGCAGAAATAATAAATAAAATAGAAGAAGAAAAAATGATACCATTAAAGATGGAGGGGAAAGATGAGAAGAAGAGAAACAGATGAGCAGATTTATTATCACAAATTTTTTTTTAGAGTTTTAAGACATTTTTTTCCAAAATTTAAATCATGGATAAATAAATTAGATGAGCCAAGGATGAAGAATAAGTGTAAATATCCCTTAAATTATATGGTATTTATAGGGATAATATTCTTCATATTAAAAATAGAAACAAGGAGACAGTTAAAATATAAATTAAACAGTAAGAGATTCATAAAAAATCTAAATAAATATTTAGGTACAAATTTAGCAAAATTAGTACATTATGATACATTAGAATATTTTAATCAGAAGTTTAGAATAGAAAATTTAGAACAATTACGAAAGAAAATGACACAAAGATTAATCAGAATGAAAAAGTTAGTGGGATATAGATTGTTTGGGAAATATTATCTGGTAGCAATAGACGGGACAGGGAATTTGACATTTAAAGAGAGACACTGTGATAAATGTTTAATCAGAAAGACTAAAAGCGGTGAAATACGGTATTATCACCCTGTTTTAGATGCAAAATTAATAACATCAAATGGTCTGGCACTGTCAATAGGGAGTGAATTTATAGAAAATGAGAAAAGGATTAGAAAAGAGATGAGCGAAGAAGAGAGACAGGATTGTGAATTAAAAGCAGGGTATAGATTGTTAAAAAAGATAAAGAAAGATTATCCGCAGTTAAAAATTTGTATATTAGCAGATAGTTTATATGCGAATCAGAATATAATGCAGATGTGTGAAGAATACGGCTGGAAATATATCATAACATTTAAAGAAGGCTCTATACCAAATGTATATAAAGAATTTGAATTGTTAAAAAAATTAGTTAAGGATAATAAAAAAGATATCAGCAAGGAAAAAGTAGAACAAGAATTTCGGTGGGTAAACGAAATAGAACATGAAGGGCATAAAGTAAATATAGTAGAATGTAAAGAGATAAAAAAAAGAGATGGAAAGAGAAGAACATTTTGTTATATAACAAATATAGAAATAACAAAAAAAAATGTAGATTATATAGTTAATCAAGGAGGTAGGTTGCGATGGAAAATTGAGAATGAAGGATTTAATAT
>CAYLKS010000249.1:0-1618 GCA_964384205.1 uncultured bacterium
AAAAAAAATTTAATGAAAAATTTATTATATATAGATATAATTTTGTAAATTTGTAAAATTGTTAGAAGGGCTAAATAAATATGTTGAGAAACAGAGGTATTCGAAAAGGTATTGAAGTTTTAGTCAAAGATCCTATTAACCCAGAGATTCCTGAAAAAAAAGCTCGTGTTGTAAATGTATATCCTCATCCAAGTTCATGGATGGTTGTAAAATTTGAAGATGGAAATGTGAAACAAGTCGAAGAAAAATACGTAACAACAATGTTTGAAGTTAATAGACGTGGACATGAAATATAAAAAAATTATTTTTTCATGTCTTCAATTATTTCTTTTCCTAGATCTGTAAGCTTGTAAATCTTTACATCTTTGCCACTTGTTATTTGCTCAACAATCTCCAAGCCAATAAGTGATTCTTCTACTTTATAGCGAGTTCCCATTCCTCTTATAGCTCCGATTACATTTGTGGGTGTGGTTTTGCAATTGTAAGCAATTTCTGAAGTATAGCTGCCACTTGGGCTAATATCATAAAGATATTCTGCTATTTTTTTCCTTACGTTGCTTCTTCTAAGCGATCTAATAACAAGAGGTCTTATACTATCTTTAGAAAAAGCATTTTGATCGTCATTCTGCATCCCATCCGCCTAATTAGAATTGTAATGCAGTATCTCGTTTATAAAATAATCGAAAATTTCACCGGCTTTTTTTTACTCCGATTTTTTTGCAGAATTGTTCAATTGGGCATTTACTGCAAAATGGCGATACTGGCACACAAATAGTTTGTCCAAATTTTACAAAAAGATGATTGAACTCATCCCAATATTTTTTTGGTAGCCTTTTCTTAAGCGCCATTTCTGTTTCATCAGGTGTCTTAGTTTTTACCCAGCCAAGGCGATTTGGTATTCGATGACAATGCACATCAATTGGAAGATATCCTTGTTTTTTGAAACCATATGTCATAACAATATTTGCAGTTTTTCGACCAACACCTTTAAGCTCCAATAACTCATTAAAATCCTCTGGAACTTTACTATCGTATTTCTCAATCAATGTTTTCGAAATCTCTTTAATTCGTTTTGCTTTTGTCTTATAAAATCCAACTGGGTAGATTAATTTTTCAATTTCTTTATTTGATAACTTTATAATCTTAGCAGGTGTGTTGTATTTTGTTAAAAGTCTAATTGTCGCCACGTCTGTTACTTCATCTTTTGTACGCAAACTCAGAATGCAAGATATTAAAGTAGTAAATGGATTATAAATAACCTTTCCCCATTTTCTACCAGATTCAACTGGTGCAGCATACTCTTTTAATTCCTTGTTTAGACTCTTGAATATTTTATCTACATTTTGAATTTCTTTCACTGAAAATTCCCTAAAGGCATGATAGACAAATAGTTTAAAAAAGTATATATAGAAAGAGAGATGATAATTACTCTTTATATTTTTTTCTTGCAATTAAGATAATTATTATGAATGCTGCTATTATCACAGCTAATAATACTATGAGAAGCGTTATATCGATCTCTGATTTACCTTCTTTTAGGCTACCATCATTCTCTAGTCTTAAACTTAAGGAAATGGTTTTACCTTTATAGGAATTGTCCTTTGATAATTTTGGGGTA
>CAYLKS010000250.1:0-1606 GCA_964384205.1 uncultured bacterium
TTCCTCTGTTGCATTACGAAGAAATTAAGAACTCATTTTTCTTGCGAGTGTACACATCCATTGTCGAAATGGATGATACAACTGAAAGCTTTTTAAAAGGACATAATATGGTATCTATCACATTTTTAGGACATAAAAATAATTTAAATGTAGTGAGAAAAAGAAATTTAATAATCAATGTTAAGAATGTATAAAAATATAAAAGAGTGTTAGATCCTTATACGTAAATTCACAAAGAATTTTTAATAAATTAGATGAGCCAGATGCTGCTTTTCTTTAAGGTTGCAAGAATTTAAAGCAATTCAAATTCGGCCAAGTTAAGGAGTATGTCCGAAATATTTAAAAAGCGGTTGAAATAGAACTTGTAAAAGTTGACTAGATTTTGATGAGGAGCATTATCCATGGTAAATATAAGTGAGGCAATAAAGAAACAAGTAATAATAAGGAAATTGAGAAAAACATCACAATATGAACTTGCATTGCGGTATATTGCTCAAATAAAATCTTTAAATCAATTAACGCCAGGACTGACTACTGAAATAATTAGAATAATGCTGTTAACAGAAAATTACAATGCGGCAACAAAGTATTTTAATCTTTTTTTAAGAATTTTTCCTAAAGAGCAACAAGTAATGGATGAAGAAATTTTTTTAAGACTCAGTATAAATTGTATGTTAAAAAATTTTTCTATATCTTTAAAACAAACTAATTATGACTGGGTTAAAAAATATAAAAAACAGGGTGTTGATATAGTATACCATCCTGAGATTCAGAGCTGTCAGGTTATAACAACAAGTGGCCATACAGTCTATAAATTTATGACTCTTTGTAAATCTTGCAAAAATATTTATAGAATTAATGTGAAAGGGACGTTGCTTATCAAAAAACTTTGTTTGTGCCCTTTTTGTTTAGCAAAACAACTACTTACATTTGAAAATATTGAAATTTTTATTAAAAAGCAATATCCTGAACTTACAGATGAGCGAGTAATTCATAAGAGTATTCAGTTCTTGGAATTACGTGAGAAGGTAAACTTTGGATATTTTAATTCTTCTATTCCTAAACTAGCATTATATATGAATCAAGATTTAATATTTACTCTTAATCAACTAATTGTAAATAAAATATTAACAGCGAAGTAAGGAGCTCTTATGAAATCATATATATACATCCCGATTGAACAATTCTTTGTAGGAAGACATGATAAGTTTATTGAGAATATTATCGAAAATTTCAGAGTTATTCTGTCGACCGAAAAGCACGGATTTTCATTGAAATCGTCTAAAAATATCGAATATTTAGAACATATTATTCCTCCTTTAGATAAAAATGAGCTAATCAAGAAGTTTAATAATGAAATACAAAAATTAGCTGATTTTCTCCAAGTTAATGCCAGCAAAATCTATAGGGATGTGGACTCCAAATCCATATGGGATGTAGTAAACTCACTTAAACATAAGTTTTTATATACACTTATACGTGCTAAGCAATTTCAGAATTTAACAAAAATAAGAAATATTGGTCTAGTGATTGTGAGTGCAGAATACACTTATATATCCCGCCCCATAGTTATAGAGGCAAAAAAAAGGGATATACCTGCAATGGA
>CAYLKS010000251.1:0-1605 GCA_964384205.1 uncultured bacterium
TGATTTATTTACAAATATTTCTTTACCTTTGATCATTCTGCTATCCTTTTTTTTGTTATTATACGAAAAAAATAATTTAATTAATTTTTCTATCACAATTTTTATATGAAAAATTTGATTGTAAAATTCTACTAATCTCGGCAGATAATCGATTCGAAAAGATTTGTATCTTGGATGATGTAAGTATTGTGAATGTGGTTAATTTTTGTTGGTTTAACAAAGAACATAAATTTAATATATTTTTCATTTTTGACTGTGAATGTTTTTCGTTTCTGTTGGATTCTTTTTGCATCAAAATACAAAATAAATGAAAAATTATCATAAATGTAAAAATTTGGAGTTTTTTCATCATACAAATAAGATTCGGTGATTGAATAATTATGGATCACTTTCGTAAAAACAGAATTTTTAACATCAGTTAAGAATAAATCAATAAAAATTGGTATTGATACTTTTAAGTTATCTAATTTAAATTCGTATGTATTATTAAATTCTTTAGAACCAAAGTTTACAAAATCTACTGTTGTTTTCAAACATGGGTTATTAAAATCTTCGTGAGTAACAATATTTGAATTGGTTGTAGTGTAAAAAATAATATTTCTATTTGGATTAATTTTAATTATTTCATCAGGATCGATAGGATCATTTAAATAAATCATCAAAAACCTCCTCAAGCGTGGAAACCCCTGGCTTTAGCCATAACGCTGTTTTTTAGTATTTCTCCTTTAAATTAAAATTGTTTTTGTGTTCTATAAAAGCATAAGCATTATGTTGATGGATACTTTCATGGTTAGTAACTGATATTTCAAAATTATCTATATTTATATTTAACAATTTATCATATATTTCTCTAACAATATCCTCAACAAATTTTGGGTTATGATAAGCTTTTTCTGTAACAAATTTTTCATCCAATCTTTTTAAAACACTATACGTTTGACAAGAACAACTTGAATTTGCTATTTCTACTAAATCTTCTATCCAAACAAAATTATTTTTATCACAAAACACGGATATTTTTATGTTTGAACGTTGATTATGAGCAGAATTATCTGAAATTTCTTTACTACAAGGACATAACGCAGTACACGTTGTTAATACAGTGAGTTTAAATATATTATTATTTTTAAAATATTTAAATTCAACATCAACATTATTTATATTAACTTCTTTACTTAACGGCGAGGTTTTTATTAAAAAATATGGAAATTTATAAGTAAGTTCAACAGACTTTGTGTTAAGTTTATTTGCAATATATTTTGCTATATCAGATAAAGTTTCACGACTTATTTTGTTGTTCATAAATTTTTGAGCACCAACAATAAGTCTCGACATATGAGTACCTTTTTCTTCAGCGTTTAATTCGACATAAATAGATATATCAGCAACAGTATTTTGTGTTTGTCCCGATTTTTTAAGAATTGTTATTGGTAATTTAAAATTTTGTATTCCAACTTTTGGAATTATTATTTTATGATTCGATTCTGTTTTTTGAATATCTTTCATCAAAAATCTCCTCAAGCGTGGAAACCCCTGGCTTTAGCCATGGGGAGGAAACGCTGTTTTTTAGTTGTAACAATATCCATCGACTCTCTGTAAAGACTG
>CAYLKS010000252.1:0-1603 GCA_964384205.1 uncultured bacterium
ATTATTCTCCGATTAAGTATGAAAAAGTGAAAGGGCGAGATCGTAATTATAGAGATCGAAATATTATTAAAATTGGGAGAAGGTATAGAGGATATATAATCGAAAAAAGGGGTTCTTATTATATAATAAAGGGTCTAAAGGGTAGATATAATTCGATTTATGATGTTATAATAAAGATCAATACAGTAAAATTTGAAAAAATAACAAAGATAAAAAATAAAAAGCTCATAAAATTTTATGTAGATGCAGATAAGGATAGAAATGGTTTTCTTTCCTGGAAGGAAATAGGAAGTTTCCAATTGTATATAAATCAAAAGTTTAAATACAAACCTAATAAAATTGCGTTGAGGCCTGATGAATTTTTAAAAGATGGAGGAGGAGATTGTGAGGATTGGGCCTTGTTTACTGCGGGGTTACTTCGATTTTGGGATTATAAGCCTTATATAGGTTCATTAAACTATAAGGATAAATACCATGCGATTACTCTTGTAAAAGTAAATAAGCTTCCTTTCAAATTCAGAGGATATAAAATAACATATGCAAAACTGAATGGAAAAGATATTGTCCCTAGAGGTATATACACATTTATAGATTATTATAAAGTTGGTAGGTTGACCAGGGCAGGCGGGAGAAAACCGCGACTTATAAATATTAGGATACCTGAGAAATGTTATGGAAAAATTATGTAAAAGAAAAAAGCTAATATTTTGTCAATATGTAAATATGTAAAAATAGTTATGCAAATGATAACTACAGTTACTATTATTCCTTCCTGAGAATTTCTGTAAAACTACACTCTAATCCAGGAGTATAATTCTTTATACTATAAGAAAATATATTTTAGATTGCGATGGAAATGTTTGGTATAAGATTTGCTATTTCATATTTATGCTGCTTAATAAATTGGATTAGGTTGAAAAAAATAAATTATAATAGAGGCAGAAAATCTTGAATAAAACTTTAATTATGATAGAATAAAATATTCAAGATAAAAGATATAAAATGACATATTTAGAATATTCTAAGATAAAAGTTCAATTAGAATTAGAAAAAGAGTTAAAATTTACTACATATCCGACTTTTATATTTCATAGTGTTATTGGAAAAGAGCTAAAAAAATTAACATGTATATTTAGACATTTAGAATGCAGGGAATGTCCTATTAAGCAATCATGCCCATATTCAATATTTTTTGTTACTCCTATTGAACGAGATAATGAGATACTCAAGGGAAGGGATAAAGCCCCTCACCCCTATGTTATTTCTTCAGATAATCTTGTTAATAAAGAAATTAAAGGATTTGATTTAACCTTCACTATATTCGGAAAATATATTAAGCAATTTCCATACTTGTATTATTCTCTTCTGAAAGCCGGGGAAAGAGGTATTTTTAAAGATAGAATAAAATATAAAATTGAATCTGTTATTGTTGATGATAAAAACATTTTAAAAGACGATGGTAATCTGGATATGGATTTTTCTTATAGTAAGTGGTTTATTAACCAATCAGATAATTTAAAAAATAGATATACGATAGATGTCTCGTTTATCTCTCCGTTAAGGTTAAAGTATAAGGGAAAACTGCTATCGGACATTACCTTTA
>CAYLKS010000253.1:0-1596 GCA_964384205.1 uncultured bacterium
AATAGGCAAAGTAAGTTTTTTATCATGATTGAAAGTTCACTTGCCTATTAATTTATATGACATAAATAAAAAAGACTAGCGTTTCCGCTAGTCTTTGGGTGCAACAAGAATAGTAACTGGGAGGGGAACTATGTATGTTGCACCAACACAAATATTTTCGGTAAAACTTTGAATATACTTAAATCTATTAAATTAAAAACTAACCCTTTTATAATAATATAATATAATATGCAAACATAACCCAATTAATTGAATTCAATAGTCAATTATAATAAGCCACTGAAATAAAGCAATTTATTGTGATCATTTTAGCTACACATTTACAAAAAATATGCAAATGCTTTTACTTAATTTTCAATCAAATAATAGTTGTATTATACAGCTAATTGTATTGTTTTTATTATAAATTCCCGATAATTTTATAAGAGAAGGGCTCATAACCAATGCAGAATGAAAATATAGGGGAAAAAACATATAAATCCTTTTTAATTTGTTTTAATAGGACATTTATATATTTTAATGAAAAAAATTAAATTTATGGATTTGTGAAAAGTGAGGAAAATTTTACTGGCAATTTTAATTACAACTATCCTGCTATCCAGTGTAAATGTATACTCTGCTTTAAAAAAAACTGAAGAGAATGGGGACAAATTTTTATCCATAGGGAAATCTTTAAACGAATATTTTTACAATTTTTTGGGACGAGATTTTTTTCTACAGCAAACTCTGGATTTTAATATGAAATATTCTCGTTTAAATGAACTTCTTAAAACTATTGAATTCATAATTAGTAGCAGAAACTTTACTGTTAAAGGCGGAATAGATAGAGATTGGATTAATTACCTGGTTAATTCCAATTTAGTTAGCGGTGTATTAATAAAAAAACAGAATAAATCATTCATAACTGGGAATATTGATAGAGAGATAGAGTTTATTGGTGAGGGGTTTCATATTATTAATAATTCTGTTTACTACTATGTTGAAAATAAAAATACAGGTACAAGCGGAAAGTTTCTAATAAGTTCTCAATATATATCCAACTATCTATTCAAAGATGCCAGGAATAGTGTTGAAAAAAATGATTTTATACTTGGATCAATTATCCTTGAAGTACCTAAAAAAGTGAATATGGATAGAGAACTAAATACAATGATGCTTTATAGAAATCCAGAATTGGAAGAATCAACTTTGCCCAGTTTTAACCTATTTGAAAAATTGACATCTGGAAATATCTCTTCCATCAAACTCTCTTCTTGGTTTTTTAAAAATAGTGCTAATTACCTTCAGTCTTCATTTTTACCTTTAATTTCAAGAAAAATTTTGCTATCAATTAGAGGGGTTACATATATTAAACGGTTGTACTCCGGTATTGATGCTGATTTAGTATTTTTGACTTACTATAAAAACAGAATAACATCTGGCTATATATACTCCATTGAATTGCTTATTGCCTTTTTGGGAGCTATATTTTTATTTGTAATGTTGTTTATGAATATTCCCAATATTCCCGATATTCCCATAGAGGGAAGAGGAGGTAGTAAATTTATGGAGAACAATAAAGAAGAAAGAGAGGCTTTAGATATAAGCCGTGAAGAA
>CAYLKS010000254.1:0-1549 GCA_964384205.1 uncultured bacterium
AAAACATTACTTTTTGTGGAAAAACAAATTTCATATGCGTCCTACAAACCTCCATTATAGTGCTTACTTGTATTATTGTCTATCTGAAATATTAAGCTTTAAGTCATAAAAGTTATTGATTTTTAAGGAAAAAACCAAATTCCGTGTTATTGCACAAATAAGAGCGAGTACCGTAAAAACATAGATAAGATATGGGGGACACTTCATGAGACTTCTTTTTCTTAACGGAGAATATACTCATACTATAGACGTAATTAGGATAATCAAGAAATATATACCTACTGTTGAGTGCCATATCCTTGTAAAAAATTCTTCGATATTCTGTAAATCTTCATACGTAGATTTCGTCCATTTTCTACCGGAACATCAGAATATAATCAATGAAGTTTATAGGTTAAATAAATACTTTCAGTTTGACTGGGTTATTCCTATTGGTTTTCCAGAAATAAAAAGATTTTCCGAAAATAAAAATAGATTCCCAAACGTGTTCGTTGAAGATCCTAAGGTCATAAATACATGTACGTATAAACCAAAAGCCCTAGAAATAGCACACAAATTAGGCATACCTGTCCCTGCTAGCAAGCTTATAAAAAACATTAGTGATCTGAATACTACAAACATAGGATTAAGGTATCCTCTATTCATTAAATCTAGTGAAGAAATGGGAAGCAGCATAATGGGAATTGCAAGAAATAAAAAAGCTTTAATAAAGTTATGTTTATTAATATTTAAACAAAAATCTAAGCCTTTAATCCAGGAATATATAAATTCACCTTTCACCTACGGTGTTGGGATTTATGCATTTAAAGGACATATAAGAGAATATTTTATGCATAGGGAGCTATTATCAATGCCCCCATTAGGCGGATCAGGAGTGATACTAGAAAAATTTTATGATGACATATTATTAGATTATTCTCGAAGATTAATAAAGGAATTAAATTATACGGGACTAGCATTAATAGAATATAAGAAACATCCACAGAAAAGAGATTACTACTTTATGGAAATAAATTCAAAATTTTGGGCATCTATTGCCTTTGCACTAGATAATAATCCACGGTTGTTACCATTTCTTCATAATTCTCAAAACATTATTAAGCTTAACAGTCTCAAACAAAAAGCTCGTTTTTTCATTTATCCAGATAGGTTTATAAAAAATTTCAGATATAAAAATAAGTTGAGTTTTATCTCTTGCTTACTATATATATTTTCAAAGAAAGGAGTTAAAAAAGTACGGTTTGATATAAAAGATGTAAAGTACGAAATATTCTGTATTGCTTCCGGAATTTTGTCTTTATTGCCAAAATACATAAAACAAGTTATTAAAAAATATTAACTTAGCTAAAAGGCAGTGCTATTAAATTTGCAAAATATAGGCTTACTGAATGAAATTTCATATCGGGTACCGTCCCAGGGTGTGTGTAAAATTGCTTGCAATTAAATTATTAAGGGCTTATCCTCCTAAATAACTAGTAAAAATAAGTAAAGAAAGGAGGAGGATAAGCCATGAAAACCTTAGAAAGCTTAGCACAAACAGTAGAGGATG
>CAYLKS010000255.1:0-1541 GCA_964384205.1 uncultured bacterium
TAAGCCGATCTTCAAATCACTCTCATATACATTTCTATTAAAGATTAGAGGAGTACCATAGCTAGTTCTTTTATTTAAATTAACTTGATTCTCATCATTGTCAGATACATGATTAATAATAATATTATTATAATATATATTTTTACCAATTAATTCAATAATTTCATCCTTACTCATAGGCTTATGTAATCCATTCGCAATAACGATATCAATATACTTATCTTTATCGTTTTTTTCAATATATTTTAAAATTATGGGTAAAATTATTTTTGCTGGAAAAGCTCTAGTCTTATCAGGTATGATCAATGAAATTTTATGAGACTTTTTTATAAGTTTTGATAATGGCGGAGAGGAAATAGGTTTTTCAAGAGAATTGATTATACTCTCTTCTAATATCCTTATCTTTGGAATATTTTTAGAATATAATATCTCTCCAATACTAGAATCAATCTTTATAAAAGTTTTTCCATATGGAAGATTTATATCCATTCCCTTTCAACTTCCTCTATGATATGGGATTGTCTGATAATATTTTTGCTCCATATTTTTAGCAATTGAAGCAATTATACAATCTCCTATCATAATATAAAAATCCTACTATTTAAAATATTCCTATCATCGGTTCTGTTGGTAAAACTTTTTCAGTCATTTCTTTTCCCGGCATAGATTTTCACTTCATCAAAATAAGCTACTGCTTCATAATTCAAATAATTTGAAATACCAAAATAATAGGCCCAAAAGAAAATCATATCTCATATAATTGGTCCAGGCTGTAAGTGGCAATTAAATTAAAGGCTTTATATCCCTTATAAGCAGGATTGTAATATCCAACCAAGTTTAATTTTATGAGTAAGTATTTCATAGCTTTCTGCATAATTTTCTCTTACCATTCTCTAAATTCTCTATCACTTATTCTTAAATTCGAAAACTCGAACCAGTAAAATTTACAAAGTCTTTTGTCTCTTTAATTAATTCTCCCATATTAACTAAATTTGGAATTATTGGTGAAATAGACGCATAGTTTTTAATGCATTTTCATAAAGCACTTTCAAGGCATGAACTCTTTTTCATTATTGAGAAAGAACGGTTCTATTTCCTTTTCAGTTTATCATTTAAGTTTATCCAAATTTTCTCTGCAATATCTACAAGCTCAGGTATTGATAGCATATATATCCTCTTACATAATATATTTGAATCCATATCTTCAATTAGTTTTTCATAAGAATATTTTTTAATATGTTTAGGAAGATAATGTTTCAAAACTTTTCTTAATACTTTTCTCCTAAACATAAATAGTATTGTAATTATTTTAAAGAAGAATTCCTCTGGAACACTTAAATCATATTTTTTAAAAGGTGTTAGAGATAAAATTATTGAATCGACTTCCGGTTCTGGATAAAAACTCTTGGGAGGAAGAGTTTTCAGTATATCTATTTTACAGTAGAGTTGTGCTAAAACTGTAAGTCTACTATAATCTTTTGAACAAGGTTCTGCAGCCATTCTTAATCCAAATTCTTTTTGTAATCCAAGTATTGCTTTAC
>CAYLKS010000256.1:0-1538 GCA_964384205.1 uncultured bacterium
ATAAGTATTTTCCATGACTTTGTCCCAATAAGTACTCTTAAACCATCTAATGAATCAGACAAATACATCCTATTTCTTGGGTTCCCATGGTATTTAAAAGGAGTAGATATTTTGATAAAAGCATTTAAATTAATATCTAATGAATTTCCTGAATATAGATTAAAAATAGTGGGTTATTGTCCTGACAAGAGCTATTTTCAAAAATTGGCAGAAGGTAATAATAAAATAGAGTTATGCGATCCTGTTTTTCATGACGAAGCTATGAAACTTATGTCCAGATGCACATTATTTGTCTTACCATCTAGAACCGAGGCCATGGGAAGAGTGTTATTAGAAGCAATGGCATCTAAAAAACCCATTATTGCCTCAAATGTAGATGGTATCCCTTATTATATAAAACATGGATTTAATGGTTTATTATTTGAATCAGAAAATGTAGAAGATCTTGCTGAAAAAATAAAAATTATTTTAAGCAACCCAGATTATGCTAAAAAATTAGCAGAAAATGGATATAAATACGTACACCAGCATCTTTCCGAAGAACGTTATGTTAAATGTTTTAAAAAAATGATTGAAAAGGTATTGAAATGTCCAGAAAGAAGATAGTTTTAGCACTATCTATTTTTTTACTTTTCATATTAATCTTAACATTTCCTTCCAAGGAAAATATTCCTTGTTTGTTATTTCATCATGTGTTGCCAAACACTCGTGTTAACCCTAAAGCTTTTGAACAGATTCTAATTTGGTTAAAAAAAGAAGGATATAAGTCCATTTTTATTTCTGATTTATTAAAATACAAAAATAAAAAATTAAAACTTCCTTCTAAAACAATAATATTAACATTTGATGATGGCTATGTAGATAATTATATATATGCTTTCCCTCTGTTAAAAAAGTATGGATTTAAAGCGACCATCTCTATTATTACATCCAAGATTTCAAGCAAGCCACAAAATGGTTATCTTTCCTGGGCACAGTTAAAAGAAATGATTCAAAGTAAGTTCGTACAAATACAATCCCATTCACACACTCATAGCTATTGCTATGTTTCTGATAAAATTACTACTTTTAATTCGCCATCATCTTTATGGCATGTTAAGGAATATTCCTTGGATGGCGATAAACGCTTTGGCATACCTATATATGAGAGAAAATCATCTTTAATTGTGAAATGTTATTGTGACGACCACAATCTCAGGAATTATTTGGCTGAATATGTTGCAGAACATGGTGGTAAAAACTTTTTTACTCAAAATTCTGAATGGCAAAATATATTATTTAAACTTGCAAAAAATTATATATCTAAAAATGGACTACAAGGTCATTATGAATCACCCTATGAATATGAAAAAAGAGTAATACATGAATTATTAATATCTAAAAACATTATTGAAAAAAAATTGAAGACACCTTGTATCGCAATTATCTGGCCTTGGGGACAATATACAGAACGGTTAATTTCAATAGCTACCGGTGTTGGCTATAAGATATGTGTGACTGCTGATAGAGGTACAAATTATATTGGAGAAATTGACTTA
>CAYLKS010000257.1:0-1526 GCA_964384205.1 uncultured bacterium
ATTGTCACAGCAATAGCACTTGCATTCTTTGGTCTTACCACTTTTATTTACAATGTTTTGATTGGTAGAATATACGGCGCAGAAGTGCTTGGATTAGCAAATACTGCGATTTCTTCTGTTTTTTTTATCGGAATATTTGTTGCTTTTTTTGCATCGCCTTCCGGTAAAATCGTAGCGGAATTTTTTGGCAGAGAAGATAATGAGAGTGCAAATTATCTGATGGGGTTTTCCTTTCTCTTTACCATATTAACTGGGTTAATTTCAATTATTATACTTTGGATAATAAGAAATTATTTCATAGCGACTTTTAACTTGACGAACACAATTTTCCTTTGGATATTGATCCTTATACCATTACGAGGTCTTTTTGATGTATTTCGCCAGATGTATTACGGTACTTTTCGTGTAGGTCTATACTTAAAAGTTTTAATTATTTCAAGTATCGTTTTTTTCATTGTACTCATGTTTTTTTATTTCATGCTGTTGCCTTTGTTGCTTCCATTTATCCTCATGTACTTGGTGTTTTCTTTAATCTCTATCTATATTTTCAAGGGGAATTTTAATCTTAAAGCATCGAGAAAAATAAAAAGGGGAGTGCAAAAGTATGCATTCTCTTACGCGTTTATCGCAATAATAGGAAATTTAGCAGATATGGGAAAAAGCAATTTCAGCGTGATGTTATCTGCAATGTTTTTATCCGCTACGCAGGTTGGCTATTTTTCAGCTGCGAATTCCTTAATGCGCGTTCTAAATTACATCCCTGCAATATTGCCTTACGCCTTGTTTCCGGTCATATCATACGAATTCGGGAAAAAAAATATTGACAGAATTAAAAGAGCCCTAAACAGAATTATGAGGGTTTGGGCAGTGACATTAGGATTTATTGTCGGCTTAAGCCTTATATACAGTCAAATTTTTTTATATTTATTTTTTGGTGCTGAGTATCTTACAGCAGTTTTACCTTTGATTATATTATTAATTGGGTTCTATTTCCAGTCGATAATTATACCACTGATAAGTACGCTAAGCGGGACCAAATACATTCATATATCATCTCTCACAGGACTTCTTGGCTTTATGGTGAGTACCATTGCATTTATCTTCTTAATTCCAAGTTATGGCATTGTTGGAACCGCTCTTGGTATTGCAATTGGAAATCTCATAATGTCTATAGTCCCCTTTTACTTCTCAAGGAAATTTTTTGATTTTAAGTTCAGAAACTTCTTTTATCCTTTTGTTAAGTTTGTTGTGCCTCTCACTCTTATCTTATTTTTGTTCACCAACGATCAAAGGCTTCTATATACGATAGGGGCTGCTTCTTTCACCATTTTTTATCTCCTTGCAAACAGAGAAGAAGTAATTTATTTGTATGAGGAAGCAAAGAATCAATTGAAGGTGAAGATGAGGGGATGAAAAAATTTACTTTTTGCTTAGTATCCACATTACCGCCATTGCCACACCCGCAAATATCATCCATCCCAAATGCGTATGCCAGAACATCATTATGTCATATCCATATAAATAAC
>CAYLKS010000258.1:0-1521 GCA_964384205.1 uncultured bacterium
ATAAAATCTGTTACACTACCAATAAATTAAACAATGCTCAATTTTGATCTATTCTCTGTCCATAATCTATTACGTTTCTATTAGTTAAAATAGGAATAGGAGGCATAATAACAGGATATGGTACATTTGGTTTCAAAATAATCATTTCAATAGTTGTTAATTGAATTTCATCCAGAACATTTAAATTCACTAAAATTTTATCGTTATATTCTTTTTGTAACTGAAAAACATATGGATTTAAATATTTCTCAAGAATCTCAGAATCGATTGAATAAATATTATCCATTCCTTTTGAGCGCAAGAAATTGTTGCGTTGATGTAAAGAATAATAAAAGTCTTTCCAGGTTTCTACCTCTTTTAAAACACTAGGTATTTTATCATATTTCTTTTTATAAGCTTCTTGAGTGATGTATTTATCTCTTATTAAATCGGCAATGGCCAATTTAAGTTGTTGCGGAAATTCACTTTTCTTTATTCTCTTTTTTCTAAAAACCAATGGATGAGAATTTATTTCATTTATTAAATCACCAACAGTCCATATTTGGTCGTCTATTTTTAATAAAGGGGCTTCTTTAAAATTTTTTAACTCTACTTCTAACTTGTCCCCATTATTAGAATGCTTATTTAAAAATCCTATATCAAAGACAGATTTTTTCTGTTGCGGATCACTCATATATTTTGAATAAAATACTTCTGATAGTTTATAAAAAACATCCTTCGAAAATTCAATCTTTTTACCTTTCATTATTTTTTGTACGTATTTTTCAAATTGAGTCAAGGCCTTATTTTCTCTTAGTTTTCTTTTGATATCAAGTAACCTTTTTTCCACCGAGTAGTTAGACAAAACATTTTTATCCGTCCAATCTATTATTTTAATCATTAGATAAAAATTATTTTCAATTTTTATTGGACCTATAATTTGGCCCTTTTTTAATGGTTTGGAAAAAAGCGCATCGTGGATGGCTTGATGATCATATGAATTCCAACTAACTTCTTTGAGAGGAATTTTTTCATTTCCATATATTTCATTAAACAATTTAGTAAAAGACACACCTTGCTTTAATTTTTGCGCAATATATTTAGCAATAATACTATCTCTAATATCAAAATACATAATATTATATTTGCGACCATATAATCTAAACGCCGTTTTAATCTCATTCGAATCTATGTTTATCTTTTTATAAAAATCATTATAATAAAGCCATTGACGCATGGCCTGTTCTTTTCTACCTTTTAAAAATAATTTAAATCTTTTATCTCTGGCCAGATCATCGTTTTTTTCAGCTTCTAACGCTAATAACTTTTCCGCAATTAAGGAATTCAAGATAATTTTCTTACTTAAACTATCATTACCGCGACAATAAGGTGGCCTAATATTTAGCTCAGAACGATTTACAAAGTCATTAACTGTAATAATCCTATCACCAATTTTGGCTATAACTTTATCGGTTGACTGTTTATTAATTTTCTTGTCACATCCAATCAAAAAAATCAAAAATATATAGAAAAATATTAACC
>CAYLKS010000259.1:0-1517 GCA_964384205.1 uncultured bacterium
CTAATATTATCATATCTTTTCCCCCACAAATTTTGGGCGTTTTCAGCGATAACTATATACCCATTATGGTTTCAATTAGTAGTTTGGATACTCATATTATTATTGTTCTTCAATAAAACCGTCTTTTATATTGATGATCTAATAGATAAGATATCAAATCTAATTTATGTAAAAAAAGATAAAAAATATCTTTTGATGTTGTTTTTTGCTATTTTTGTAATGTTATTAATTTCTTGGAATGACCATTGTTTACTAGGTAATACTGAAGAATGTGTAGAAGCTGTTAGGAATTTCCCACAAAAAATAACGACAAATATTAGGAGATTACCTAATGTTGTTACTTTCAAATTATTTTGTATGATGTCGTCTAAAATTTTGTCATGCTGGAGAACGATAAGTATTTTACACATTATTTTGGGTTTAATTTATTTTCTAATTTCATTTAAATTTAGCGATAATATATTTAAAAATCATAAGGACAAATTATTATCATTAATGTTTCTGACGTTTTCAGGTGGAACGCTAGTGTTCAGTCATATAGAATATTATGCAATACCTTTAATATTTAATTTATTAACTATCTATCTGTTACATAAAGCTGCATATCAAAAAGTTAATCACTTTTACGCTTTAATACCTGCGCTATTAGCATTTGTTTATAATCCTTTATTAATATATTTAGTGTTCTCAGTAATAATATCAATGATGGAAAATAAGAAAAAGTATATTGTGAATTTGACAACTGTAGCAAGCACAATAGCAATATTGTTTATTGCATTATACAATCCGATTAGTGGAATAAAAAAATATTTTTTAACTCAACATTATCCAATATATTTCTACAGTATTCACCATATAATCATGGTTCTAAATTATATTTTGTTCTTGTCTCCAATAACATTGTTTTCGGTTTATTATAAAAAGGATTTAAAAGTAAAAAATAGGTATTATAGGTTATTAAGATGGATGTCCATAATTTCAATATTACTTTTGTTGGTATTGAATTTAGAATTAGGCGGTGCAGATTGGGACCTTGCTGTAACCATTTCATTCCCATTGCTTGTTTATTCAATTTTAAAAATATTCTTAGTTTTCGATAGGGAAACAAAAAATACACTTTTGTATCTTACAATTATTATATTTTTATATAACGCTCTAGTAGGCATTAGTGATGATTTGGAGGTTAAAAGGGCTGAACAATTGCTGGTTAATCAAAAAATTCCAAGAATAGAAAAAGAGTTTCCGGGTATAGAAAGGTTGGCGTTTTTTTCAAGAATAATGTATACCAAATATGGTAAAGTCAATTATAAAAAATATGCTATTAAGTATTCTAAAGAATCAATTAGAAAATATCCAACTGACGAAAGAGGTTACCTTTTCTTATCAGGTATTTATGAATTTGATGGCGACTATGAAAGCGCGATAAAGGTTCTGAATGACGCTATTAATAGAGCAAGAAACAGTTACAGAGCTATGGAGAAACTATCAAATATCTATCAAAAACTTGGCAAAAAGAA
>CAYLKS010000260.1:0-1515 GCA_964384205.1 uncultured bacterium
ATGGCTTTACAAACTCAATTTGAATTTGATAATGGGATAATTTTACCAGAAACCTATGTTAAAATCTCCGCCGTTACATATAACAATTCTGAAAAAATTGTAAATATAGTTATAGTTTTATTTAAAGATATTTCAGCATATAATAATAATAAATCAGAAGTTATTAGTTTGGAATATTTTTGTGATAATCCAACTGAATTTGATACTTATTTTGGAATAACTGTTTTAAACAAGGTTGATGTTAATCATTTGTCTCAAGCATATACTTGGTTGAAAACATTACCTGAATTTTCATCAGCAATTGATGTGTAATTGGAGGTTTCATTGGATTTATTAAATAACACAAATACGATTATTATATTAGATGATTTAGGTTTATCAATTCCGCCTAATGGGACAGTTACAGTTAGTAATGATTATGTTTATTCATTTTTAAACACGACAATAAAAAAAATATCACTTTTAGAGGTTAGTGTTGTTGTTGATGGTAAAAAGTTAACATCTCCAGATGGATTACGATACTTAGCATCTCATACACTTGAAAAAATTGATATGCATGGAAGAAAGTTAGTTCAAACTTCTACAAGACCATTTGAAACTGAGAGTTATTGGACAAGTACAGGTGATGATACAAGTATTGTTAATGATGTTGGTAATGGAAATTCATTATTTTTCGATCATGTTTCTGGTGATGAATCTAAAAGTATAAAATATTTTGATTTTAATACTCTTGAAAATGAAACTTATATTAAAGAAGGTTATATTATATGGAAAGATGCAATTATTGGTGATAGAATAACCTTTGAAATAGTTTCGAGTAAAATTGATTATACTAGTTCAACAAACACTTATTATCAATTATATGACAACTTAATAATACCGGCATCTGGTAATGGTTCAATTGAATTAATATCAGATATAACTCAAATTAATCCTGTAAATGGAACATTAGTTGAAACAGGTATAGATCAATTCGGAAATAAACAAATGGCTTTTTGGAATGCTGATTATAATTCAACAACACATTTATTTGAGAACATTCAGGCTGCACCAAGTGGTGATGGTAATTATAATTTGTTTAATACTGAAACTGTGTTATCGACTTTTTTAAATAATATTAATCTTTTAGGTAGTGGCACACAAAGATTGGCGTCAGATGATTCAACATATTTACCTTTTGGAGCAAGATTAAGAATAACTGCGGAATCAACTGATATTAATCATGATTGGCAAGTAGTAGGTTGTATGTTTTTATACAGATCGAATAATAAAAAAACTCACTACTAATTACATTCAACTAATTGGCAGGTCAGCACAAAGTTGAGATTTCACAATGCAATTATATTCAGGTAAAATATATTCTGTAAGTATTTACAGTCAGTATGAAAGTGAAATAGATTTTGAAAAAATTGGATTATACTCGAATATATCAAACAGACAATCGAATGTTGTTGGATTATTTTCGAATATATCAAACAGACAATATCAGTCAGTAGGATTATACTCGAATATATC